>JAYRZH010000079.1:0-15253 GCA_041916555.1 Chitinophagaceae bacterium
CTCCCTCGGTTTTTAAAATCGCATAGATATCAACCAGCCCCTTTCGGATATAATCCCACTCCCGGCTGTCGTACAGGGTTTTCTCCCAATGGGTTTCCTTGCCATGCTTATCACGAAGCGGTACGGAAAAGGTAAACTGCAAAAGATCGCGGTAACTGACAGGTAGTTTGATCTCTCGGCCAACATTTTTCAGGTAGGAGCGAAGGGAAGGGGAAACCGGGAACATCGGTTTTTTTCGCGAGGGCTTGTCACTTTCCTTTCCCTCCCGGTTGCTGGTATTGTCTTGAAAATGCACCGGGAGGGAAATTAAGGAAAGTAAGGGAGAATTCTTTCTTGGGCCTCAACAATTAAGATTGGTTTTCCGGGATCTGGATGTCTTCAAAGGATTGGAAAAAACGGGACTGTGAAAAGGGTTTTCAGGGATTGGATCCGGGGTCTTCAGAGGATAGAGAAAAAAAAGAAGTTGACTGATATTGGATTTTTCTCTGGACTTTTTAAAGGATATTGGATGAAAATGCTTGAGCTGGTTTTCGTTGGTATTGGATCGAGATCGATATTTCTATCAATCAACTTCTGGTACAAAAGTATAACGGCAGGCAATACCCGCATAGAGCAAAACTGCTAAACTTTTTAACGTTATTTTTTACAGGTTAATCTGGTAGATGTGCGTAAACGGCAATAGTAAGTTTACTATTTTGCCATGGCCTGAATCACATCATACTTGGTCACGATATGGAAATTACCTGCTTCGTCCCGTGCCAGCACCGCGCCATTGTCTTTATTGATCATGCCGCTGAGTCTTTCCACCGGGGTGCTAAAATCCACCAGGGGATATGCTGGTTCAAGTAAGGTGCGCACTTTTTCCTTTCGAATATCTGGGTTGTCAAACAGTTTTTGGAATAATCCCCCTTCACTGATGGCGCCGGTGAGATTACCCTCTTCCACCACGGGCAGGTGTTCAATGTCATATTTCTTCATCAGGTCAACGGCTTCCGCTACCGTTTGGTCGGGGTGCAGGGTGATCAGTTTTTTGGAGCCTCGGGCGCTGATAACATCCTTAAAGGTTTTAACATCCAGAAATCCCCGTTCTATCATCCATTGGTCATTGTATACTTTGCCCACATAACGGCTGCCATGGTCATGAAAGATACAGACCACCAGGTCATCCTTTTTCAAACGGTCTTTGAGCTGGAGCAGTCCTTGTAAGCAACTTCCTGCGCTATAGCCACAGAAAATCCCTTCTTCCCGGGCCAGTTTGCGGGCCATCACCGCCCCATCTTTGTCCGTGACCTGTTCAAAATGATCGATCACGCTCATGTCGTAGTTTTCGGGAACAAAATCTTCCCCAAAACCTTCTGAAAAATAGGGGTGTACTTCTTTCATATCCACTTCGCCCGTCCGGAAATATTTTGTCAGCAGGGAGCCAAACACATCAATGGCCCAAACCTGCACGTTGGGGTTCTTTTCTTTTAAATACTGTGCCGTACCGGTAACTGTGCCACCGGTACCAGCAGTTACCACCAGGTGGGTGATCTTTCCATCTGTTTGCTCCCATATTTCAGGCCCTGTACTTTCATAGTGGGCCAACCGGTTGGCCAGGTTATCATACTGATTGCAAAAGAAAGAATTGGGGATCTCTTTATGCAGTCTCCGGGCCACAGAATAATAGCTTTGGGGATCATCCGGCTCCACATTGGTGGGGCAAACGATCACTTCGGCCCCCACGGCTTTGAGGATATCCATTTTTTCCTTTGACTGCTTATCGGTGGTAGTGAAAATGCATTTGTATCCCTTAACCACAGCGGCCAGCGCAAGGCCCATTCCCGTATTACCGGAGGTACATTCGATAATGGTTCCTCCTGGTTTAAGTTTCCCTTCTTTTTCCGCCACTTCCACCATTTTCAGGGCCATACGGTCTTTAATGGAGTTGCCAGGGTTAAAGTAGTCCACTTTTGCTACCACAGTACAGGGCAGGTCCCGGGTGACTTTGTTGAGCCGGATCAGGGGGGTATTGCCAATCGTTTCCAGAATGTTGTTCTTGATATTCATGTGTTCATCGTTGGATTGCCCCAAAGGTAGGGATAATAAAAAAAGCCCTTCCTGCGAACAGAAAGGGCCTACCGGACTTAATGAATGATCATTAAGCTTCTTTATGGTGTTTGTTACGTTGGTTGGCGAGGTAGCGGTCAAGGAGCATCAGTCCCAGGATGGCATTGGCCATCATGAAAATATTGACAAAAGTGTTATTGAATACCTTGCTCAGGTCGATCTTCTCCAGTTGCGCCTGTCCGGGTAATTCGGTGGTGCTGGTGGCTGACCAATCGATCTGGGCAATGGCATATACGGTAAAGGCCACGATAAGGGTGATAAAGAAGGCGGCAATACCCCAGATGATTTTTTTGTTAATGTAATTTCCGGCTGCCGGCGCTATATGGTGCTTGGCAATGCCTTCCATTACATTTTTGGTAAACCGCATCGAAGGCTCTTCCAGTTCCACCGATTTCAGCCATTGCTGGGTTTCCAGCAGTTCATGGTATTTGGCCTTCCATTCCTCCTGGGTGGCGATCAGTTTTTCGATCCGGGTCATTTCATCGGGCGAGGCTGTCCCGTCGATGAATTCCCAAATTTGTAATTCCATAAGTTCCTTCGGTTCCATACACTCTTTATTAATTGTTATTGAAGGTCGGCTATTTCGTGGGCAAAATGTGTTTCCATTTTTTCTTTTAATCGTTGCCTGGCCCTGTGAAGCCGCACTTTAACCGTATTGGGCTCCAATCCCATGATCCGACCAATCTCCTCAAGGCTCTGTTCAGCCTTGTAAAAGAGGGTGATCACTTCTGCGTCATCAGGGCTTAACATCGCGATCGCCCGGGTAACCATGCTCATCTTTGATTTTTGTTCTACCTGGTTAGCGCTATACCCGGAATCAATATTGTCTGCACTGGCAAAAACTTTTTCATTATCCAGTGAATGCACTTCAAGTTTTTTCTTCCTGAGATGGGTAATACAGGTGGTGTTCACAATCGTGTACAACCAGGTGCTGAATTTAGAGGCTCCCCTGAAATCGGCCAGATTGCGATAGGCCTTTATAAATATATCCTGGGCCACTTCCTCCGCCTCTTCCCGGCTTTTTATGAACCGGAGAACCAGGGTAAAAACATAACCCTTATAGGTCTCCACCAATTCGCCATAGGCTGCCTGGTCTCCCTGCAGTACCCTGCTAATGAGTTCATTATCATTATGTCCGGTGGTCATCTGTTAGTTTAGACGCAGTTTGGGGTGGTTGGGTTACAAGTATTTAGGATTGTTATATAATTGTACCCGGTTTCTCAAATCCGGGAATTTTTATAAATCCTGTAACCTCCGATCTCCACCCGTAGTCATATTCCCAAAAGCAACACAATTTATTCAAAACAAAACGTACAATTATGCATGGCGCTGAAATGTTGATCCCGATCCTTGTTCCCCTGGGAGCTTTTGCAATGGTCTTTGGGATCGTTTACCTGAAAAGCCGGGAAAATATGGCGATGATCGAGAAGGGATTGAATCCCAAGGAATTTGCTAACCGGCCAGCTCCATACCGTAACCTTAAGAATGGGCTTCTTTTCCTGGGTGCCGGTTTGGGCCTTCTGATCGCCTATTTGCTTGATACTTATACACTTCCGTTTGAGGTAGAACCCGCTGGATTATATTTTGCCCTGATCGCTATTGGTGGTGGCGCCGGGCTGGTGGCTTCTTACCGGGTGGAAAAGAAGGAATTGCTGGATAAGAATAAGGAGTAAGGGAAAGGAATTAGAAAAAAATAAGGAATGAGGAAGTATGGGCATCCCACTTTCTCATTCCTTATTTTTTATTGCTTATTCGTTTTTACTTTTTTTCAACCGCGGCTTTTACCACCGGGTCTTCTCCATTGATAACCTCATAAAACCCGGAATTTCTCCACTTGTACCGGGCCAGGCTGGCGGTAAACCTTTTTATCACGATATCTTTATCATGGTTGTTTGCCTTATTCAAATCGATGGTATCCTTGGCCGCTTCCTTTACCAATTCTCCCCAGATCTGTGAAGGGGTTTTAAATCCTTTGCGAAAGGCATTGGCGTTGGCAAACCGGTCAATTTCTTTCCGGTTTTCCATGTAATAATTGTACACAAAACTGCTAAACCCGATATCATAGAGGAAATCGGCCACTTTTTCAGAAATATGGCTGGTGTCGATACTCACAAAAACATCGGGCATGATGCCGCCTCCGCCATAAACAGGTCTCTTTTTGACAATGGTCTTATAGGTTTTTCCATTGGCTACCTTATTGCTATCGGCATTG
This sequence comes from Chitinophagaceae bacterium, assembly GCA_041916555.1. Taxonomy (GTDB): domain Bacteria; phylum Bacteroidota; class Bacteroidia; order Chitinophagales; family Chitinophagaceae; genus SpSt-398. The sequence continues at coordinate 4,322 of JAYRZH010000079.1, forward strand.
ATCAACTCGCCGTTTCCATAGCGGTCATAGATTTCTTCTATGTATTCTTTTTTGCCTTTTTCATAAGGCCGTTGGATACTTCGTCCGGCCGGGGTAAAATACCGGGCAATAGTCAGCCTGAGGGCAGAGCCATCACTTAGCGGAAATTGTTCCTGTACCAGGCCTTTTCCAAATGAGCGGCGGCCAAGGATGCGGGCCCTGTCCCAGTCTTGTAAGGCGCCTGCTACCACCTCACTGGCGCTGGCGCTCATTTCATTGATCAGTATATCCAAATCACCGGTTTCAAACAATCCGTTTCGCCGGCATTTATACTCTCTTCTTTTAGAATGGGTACCTTCTGTATATACGATCAGTTTGTCCCCATCCAGAAATTCATCTACAATGTTCACGGCCTGGTCAAGCAGCCCGCCACCATTGTCACGGAGGTCAAACACCAGTTTTTTCAACCCGCTTTTTTGGAGCCTTTCCAGGGCTTGCATGAATTCCCGGTAGGAGGATTCAGAAAACTTGGTGAGTTTGATGTACCCGACAGTGTCGGACAGCATATAGGCAGCATCCACGGCCGGAACCGGAATGGTTCCCCGGGTAATGGTTGCCTTTTGCAGGATGCCATTACGCAATACCTGCAGGTTGACGGTGGTGCCTCCCTTGCCTCTCACCATCTTTCTTACCTGGTCGCCATTGATGGCCCTGCCTGCCACCAGGGTACTGTCTATGCGGATGATCCGGTCGCCCACTTGCAGACCAGCTTTATCACTTGGGCCGCCTGGCAACACATAGAGTATATGGATGGTATCGTAAAAAACATTGAATTCGATCCCGATTCCATCAAAGTTCCCGGCAATATCCTCATTAACCTGCTGTAGGTTACTGGCAGGAATATACACGGAATGCGGGTCGAGGTGATTGATCATTTCCTGAATGGCATCATACTGCATGGAATCGGCTTTAACCGTATCCACATAGTTTGAATTTACCACATCCATAATCTCCTGGAGCGATGAGCGTTTATCCTTTTTCAGGAAACCACTTACCGAAGGGGTGGTTTCGCGCAGGCGAAAGCCAAAATACATCCCCCCGATCAACACAACGGAAAAAAGGAGGGGAAGCCATACCTGCAATTTTTTATTCCTCATGGTCTGTCCTTTCTTTGTAAATTGGTTGCAAAATAACTGATTTGCGCCGAACCCTTGCTAACCCACTTATCCTTAAAACAACACATTAATTGCCAAGTTCATGCCAGAGACGATAAAATTGATCGCCGATAGCGGGGCTACCAAGACCGAATGGTGCCTGTTGACGGGAGGGAGGAAACGAACGATCATTACACAAGGCATCAGCCCTTACTTTCTTTCACCCCAGGATATCGAAAATATTTTGTTAAAAGAGCTCAAAAGCAAGATCAGAAATGAGCCGGATGAGATCTATTATTATGGTACCGGTTTGGCCAACCCTGATAATGTCCGGATCATGAAAAAAGTGCTCCGAAACCTCTTTCCGGGTGCCAAGGTGGAAGCAGACCACGATATGATGGCCGCGGCAAGGGCGCTTTGTGGTGATGGCAAAGGAGTGGCCTGCATTCTTGGTACCGGGTCCAATTCCTGTTTTTTTGACGGAAAGAAAATGACCAGAAACCGACCCGGATTGGGTTATGTGCTGGGGGATGAAGGCAGTGGCGCCTACCTGGGGAAGAAGGTGGTGCAATATTATCTTTATGAGACCTTTGACGAGGAACTTCAGTACCAGTTCAACTTGAAGTATGCCACCAACCGGGTGGAAATACTGGAACATATTTACAAGAAACCCTTCCCCAATCGTTATCTGGCCGGGTTTTCCATCTTTTTGGCAGAGAACCGGGGTCATTATATGGTTGAGAATATCATTGAGGATGGTCTGAACGACTTCTTTTATGCCCATCTTAATAAATACCCGGAAATATGGCGTTACCCGGTTCATTTTGTAGGCGGGGTAGCCTATGGTTTTAAGGATGTTTTAGCGGAACTTTGCCGCACGTATGAATTTGAAATGGGCAAGATCATGAAGAACCCCATGGAAGGACTTATTGATTACTACAGATAACAGAGCGGTTATGTCTTTTGAAAAGATTACAGAACAAGCCAGCCCTTATCGTCACCTTGAAAAGATGTCGGTAGGGGAGATACTTACAAATATCAATCAGGAAGATCAAACCGTACCTCTGGCGGTGGCCCGTGTTATTCCGTCCATTGAGCGATTGGTGGAAGCCGCGGCTGATAAGATGCTGGCTGGTGGCCGCCTATTTTATGTGGGGGCCGGAACCTCCGGCAGGTTGGGAGTGGTGGATGCTTCTGAATGTCCGCCGACTTATGGTGTGCCTTACGGACTGGTTATCGCGGTGATCGCTGGTGGAGAAAAAGCCATTACCATGGCAGTGGAATTTGCGGAAGACAGCCGCGAGGAAGGATGGAATGACCTGGTGAAACATGAAGTCAGTGACAAGGATTTTGTGATCGGCATCGCTGCCAGTGGAACCACCCCGTATGTGATAGGAGCCCTGGAAGAATGTCGCAAACGGGGCATACAAACTGGTTGTATCACCAACAATCCCGGTTCGCCACTCGAAGCCACTTCTGACTATCCGGTAGTGGTGGAGGTAGGCCCTGAATTTGTAACAGGCAGCACCCGGATGAAGAGCGGTACCTCTCAAAAACTCGTGTTAAACATGATCTCCACCACCATCATGATCCAGTTGGGCCGGGTGGAGGACAATAAGATGGTCAATATGCAATTGAGTAATGAAAAGCTGGTGGACCGGGGCACCAAAATGGTGATGGAGCGATTGCAGTTGCGCGATTATGAGCAAGCCAAGGAACTGCTGCTAAAATATGGTAGCGTGAGAAAAGCGGTGGAAAGTTATGCATGATATTGAGCCTTTTTACAATTGGAGACATATATACATTAGCGAAGAGGACCAGCGCTCACCCTTTTACGGCCGGGCCTATTCGGAGTTTGAATTTTCCCAAACCGTTTACAATTACTATATCCACCCCCAGTGGGATGAGTTTGGCAGCCGCACCCTTTATCTAAAGGTTTTGATGGCGGATTATCTGGAAAAGTACGCGGTGATCGAACTGATCGGGGAGTGGAACGATGCCATTGAAAATGATATCATGACCCTCAAAAGGGATGTGATCGACGAATTTACCACCCAGGGTATTCACAAATTTATCCTTGTTACCGAAAATGTGCTGAATTTCCACTCCGGCGACCCTGATTATTATCAGGAATGGGCGGAAGAATCGGTTGACCAGGAAGGTTGGGTGGCCCTGCTGAATATGCCCGAAGCCACGCAATACGATTTTCGCAAGGCCAGGCTTGACCGTTATGTTGAACTTATGGAGATTCCGGACTGGCGTGTCTATAAACCATTTCATCTTTTTCGCAAGATCGAAGGGGAACTGCGTTCAAGGTTGCCCTATTCCTGACCCTCCTTTTTTTAAAATTCTTAACATTATTGACCGTCGGTTGTTATTTTTGCAGCCGAATCTAAGTTCCTACCTCAATTAATCTGGATTATGAACTGGTCTGCAATATTCACCTCCTCGATTGGCAAAAAGATCGTAATGGCTGTAACGGGACTATTCCTTATCACCTTTCTGGTGGTGCACGCGGGTCTCAATGCCTGTATTTTTAAAGACGTGATCGATCCGGCCGACGACGGGGATATGTTTAACCGCGCCGCGGATTACATGGGCAAAACTGTTGTTATCCGCCTGATGGAAGTGGTGCTGATCGGCGGCTTCCTGGTGCATATCTTCCAGGGTTTTTCCCTCGAGTTTTCAAACCGTAGCAAGCGCAAACAAGGATATGCCGTGAACCTGGGCAACCGGGGCAGTAAATGGTATAGCCGCTCGATGGGTTTGCTGGGCACCATACTTTTTATTTTCCTGATGCTCCACTGGTGGCATTTCTGGATCCCTTCCCGCTTCACCCATGCCGGTCTTGAACTACCGATCATGTTGTCAAACGGCCGTGTATCTCATGATATGTTTGCCCTGATGCAGGTGACCTTCTCCGAATGGTGGGTGGTGATTGTGTATGTGCTGGCCTGTGTATCGCTTGCCTATCACCTTTTACATGGCTTTCAAAGCGCGTTTCGCACTTTGGGTGTTCACAACTCCAGGTATATGAAACTGATCAACGCTTTGGGGATTGGATATTCCATTCTTATCCCGCTGGTTTTTGCCCTGATGCCCATCAGCATGAAACTGGGTTGGGTGGCCAAAGCCCTTTGATCCTAAAATCCAAAATCACACAACGTCAAATCTTCAATTCGGATTATGATTAATTCAAAAATACCCGCAGGACCTTTAGAACAGAAGTGGTCGGATTATAAAGGACATGTGAAACTGGTCAACCCCGCAAACAAACGCAAGCTGGAAGTGATCGTTATTGGTACCGGACTGGCCGGTGCCTCCGCTGCTGCTGCCCTCGGGGAATTAGGATATAAAGTGAAGGCATTTTGCTTTCAGGACAGCCCCCGCCGTGCGCACTCCATTGCCGCACAAGGGGGGATCAATGCTGCCAAGAATTATCAGAATGACGGGGACAGTGTTTTCCGTCTTTTTTATGATACCGTGAAAGGGGGTGATTACCGTGCCCGCGAAGCCAATGTTCACCGCCTGGCCGAAGTAAGTGCCAATATCATTGACCAATGCGTGGCCCAGGGTGTACCCTTTGCCCGTGAATACGGTGGGTTGCTTAGCAACCGCTCCTTTGGGGGTACCCAGGTTCAGCGGACCTTCTATGCCGCCGGCCAAACTGGTCAGCAATTACTCATTGGGGCTTACCAGGCCCTCGAAAGACAGGTGGCCCTGGGAAATGTGGAAATGTATAACCGCCACGAAATGCTGGAAGTGGTGCTGATCGATGGCAAAGCCCGTGGCATCATTGCCCGTGATCTTGTAAGCGGAAAACTTGAAAGACATTTTGGTCATGCCGTGCTTCTCTGTTCCGGCGGATATGGCAATGTATTCTATCTTTCTACCAATGCCATGGGTAGCAACGTTACAGCTATCTGGAAGGCACATAAGAAAGGGGCTTATTTTGGCAACCCCTGCTTCACGCAGATACACCCCACCTGTATCCCCGTATCTGGCGACCACCAGAGCAAACTGACCCTGATGTCGGAATCGCTGAGGAATGATGGTCGTATCTGGGTTCCCAAAAAACAGGGAGATAACCGCCATCCCGGTGAAATTCCCGAAGAAGAAAGAGATTATTACCTCGAAAGAAGATATCCCGCCTTTGGTAACCTGGTGCCCCGCGATGTGGCCTCCCGGGCGGCAAAAGAAAGATGTGATGCCGGTTACGGGGTAGGAACCTCCAAACAAGCCGTTTACCTGGACTATGCCGATGCCATCAAACGCTATGGTCGTATCGAAGCCGGTAAGCAGGGCATTCATCAACCTGATGATGCCACCGTGATCAAACTGGGGAAAGAAGTGGTGAAAGAGAAATACGGCAACCTGTTTGACATGTATGAAAAGATCACTGGTGAAAACCCCTATGAAGTGCCTATGCGGATCTATCCTGCCGTGCACTATACCATGGGTGGCATTTGGGTGGATTATGAATTGATGACCACCATACCCGGTCTTTATGCCCTGGGTGAAGCTAATTTCTCCGATCACGGAGCCAACCGCCTGGGTGCTTCCGCCCTGATGCAGGGATTGGCCGATGGATACTTTGTCATACCCTATACATTGGGTAACTACCTCGCCGATGATATCCGCACGGCTTCAATCCCCACCAGTCATCCCGCGTTTGAAGAGGCTGAACAATCAGTTCGCAACAGAATCAACACCCTTATGAACATCAAGGGCTCCCAAACTGTTGAGAGTTTTCACAAGCGCCTCGGTAAGATCATGTGGGATAAATGTGGCATGGCCCGCAACGCGGAGGGGTTGAAACAGGCCATCTCGGAAATCCAGCAACTGAAAAAGGAATTCTGGAGTGATGTGCGTATCCCCGGTGAAGTGGAAGAACTGAATACCGAACTGGATAAAGCAAACCGGGTGGCCGACTTTATTGAACTTGGGGAACTGATGTGTATCGACGCCCTGAACAGAAATGAAAGCTGTGGAGGCCATTTCCGGGAAGAGAGCCAGACCGAAGAAGGGGAGGCCCTGCGGGACGATGCCAACTACACCTATGTGGCAGCCTGGGAATACAAGGGCGATCACCAATGGGAATTACACAAAGAAGAACTGAAATTTGAAGTGGCCAAACCCACTCAAAGAAGCTATAAATAATTAATCAGGCTTTTGGCTAATAGCTAATCGCTATCAGCTAATTTAAAAATGAATCATTGAAATGGAACACAAAAACATCAATCTGACGCTTAAAGTCTGGAAGCAGAAAAACAGCAATACATCCGGCGAGTTTGTGACCTATGATGTGAAAGATATTTCTACTGAAATGTCCTTCCTGGAAATGTTTGATGTGCTGAATGAGCGCCTGATCCGTGAAGGAAAGGAGCCAATTGCCTTTGACCACGACTGCCGTGAGGGCATTTGTGGTATGTGTTCAATGTATATCAATGGCCGACCCCATGGGCCCTGGTATGCCACTACAACCTGTCAGCTTCATATGCGGGCCTTCTCTGATGGGGAGACCGTAGTGGTTGAACCCTGGAGGGCCAATCCCTTTACCGTGATCAAAGACCTGGTGGTAGATCGTAGCTCCTTTGACAGGATCATCCAGGCCGGTGGATTTATTTCCGTAAATACCGGTAATGCCGTTGACGCCAATGCCATCCCCATTGAAAAAGATAAGGCCGATGCCTCCTTTGCCGCTGCCGCCTGTATCGGTTGCGGGGCCTGTGTGGCTGCCTGCAAAAACAGCTCAGCCATGCTGTTCCTCTCTGCCAAAGTAACCCACCTGGCCATGCTTCCCCAGGGTTCACCCGAAAGACGTACCCGCGCCTTGAACATGATCGCCCAGATGGATAAAGAAGGGTTTGGCGCCTGCACCAATACCGGTGCCTGTGAGGCCGTTTGTCCCAAAGAAATCTCCCTGGCCAATATCGCCCGGTTAAATTCAGAGTATTTAATGGCAGGGTTGACCGCGGAGTAAGGGAGTTTAGGATTACAAAAATTAAACGAATTACACGGATTTCACGGATTACGCGGATTACACGGATTTTGCGGATTTCGTAATTCCCCCACCTTTCGTATATTCAGGTATCTAAAATTACTTTATGCCTGTCTCCAAACTATTACCTGCAGCTTTGCTGTTCCTGCTTGCCTGCAATAATCAAGATGCCGTGAAAAAAGAACCTTATAAATGGCCCGAGGGGATAAAACCTCCTGTTGCCCAAAAAATTGATACAGCCCTGATCGCGCATGGGGATACCCGTGTGGATGAGTATTACTGGATGAATGACTTTTTTAAAAAAGGACCCAGAAGCGCGGATGTGGTTAAATACCTGGAGGAGGAAAACAAGTACCTGGACACCATGATGGCCGGTACAAAGAAGTTTCAGGAAGATCTGTTTGCGGAAATGAAAGGGCGTATCCAGGAAAAAGATGAATCCGTTCCGGCACTCAATAATGGATATTACTATTATAACCGGACAGAAGAAGGCAAACAATACTATAAATATTGCCGGAAAAAAGGCAGTCTCGATGCACCGGAGGAAGTATTGCTTGATGCTGATAAGTTAGCGGAAGGGCATGGTTATTTCGCGGCTACTGGTTACAATATCAGCCCGGATAATAAGCTGATGATATTCGGACTGGATACTGTTTCACGCCGCCAGTATGTATTACAGATAAAAAACCTGGAAACCGGCGAGGTCTTTCCTGAAAAGATCATCAACACCAGTGGATATGGCGCCTGGGCCAATGATAATAAAACATTCTATTATACCGAGAATGACCCGGTTACTTTATTGACAAAGCGTATCAAACGCCATGTGCTGGGCACTCCCGTAACTGCCGATGTGGTAGTATATGAAGAAAAGGACCCCTCCAACTACATTGGGGTGTTCAAGTCCAAATCGCGCAGGTACATCATGATCTATTCCAGCGCCACCCTTTCTTCCGAGTACAGGATATTGGATGCCGATACACCCGACAAACCTTTCCAGGTATTTCAACCCCGTATGAAGGAAGTGCTTTATGGGGTGGATCATTGGGGAGACAAGTTCCTGGTCACCACCAACTGGAATGCCAAGAACTTTAAACTCATGGAAACCCCTGTAACGGCAACAACCAGCGAGAACTGGAAAGATGTGATCCCTCACCGCGATGATGTGTTGCTGGAAGGTATTGATGTATTCCAGAATTACTGGGTCATAACCGAAAGAAAAGAGGGGTTGCTTAAAATGCGTATCCGTGATATCGCCACTGGTGGTGAGCATTATATCGATTTTGGGGAGCCCGCTTATGCAGCTTATACCTCATCAAATCCCGAATTCAATACCGAAGTGGTGAGGTATTCCTATACCTCAATGACAACCCCCAATTCCGTGTTTGATTACAACATGAAGAGCAAGGCGAAAAACCTGCTGAAACAACAGCCTGTACTGGGGGCCTTTAACAAAGATGATTATCAGACGGAGAGGATCATGGCGGTTGCCCGCGACGGGGTAAAAGTGCCTGTTTCCATCGTGTATAAGAAGAGCCTGTTTAAAAAGGATGGTTCTTCTCCTTTGTTGTTAAACGGCTATGGTTCCTATGGCAGCAGTTCGGATGCCTATTTCAGCAGCGCCCGGCTGAGCTTGTTAAACCGGGGTTTTGTTTTTGCGATTGCGCATATCCGCGGTGGTCAGGAAATGGGTCGTCAGTGGTATGAAGATGGTAAAATGATGAAGAAGATCAACACCTTTAATGACTTTATCGACGCGGGTAAATTCCTGATCAGCGAAAAATATACCTCTCAGGGACATTTGTATGCAGAAGGTGGAAGCGCCGGTGGATTGCTGATGGGTGCTGTTGCCAACCTGGCCCCCGAACTTTGGAACGGGATCATTGCCGGGGTACCTTTTGTTGATGTAGTCACCACCATGTCGGATCCCACTATCCCCCTTACCACCAACGAATACGATGAGTGGGGGAACCCCGCCAACAAGGAATCCTATTTTTACATGAAGTCCTATTCGCCTTACGACAATGTAGAAGCAAAACCATATCCCAATATGCTGGTGACAACAGGCCTGCACGATTCACAGGTACAGTACTTTGAACCAGCCAAGTGGGTGGCCAGAATGCGGGCCAAAAAGACAGGTAATGGTGTTTTACTCCTGAAAACCAATATGGAAGCCGGTCATGGAGGCGCTTCCGGACGGTTTGATTACCTGAAAGAAACAGCCCTTGAATACGCGTTTCTGCTGGCCCTGGAGGGTATTTCCAAATAATTGAACCCTTGCGATTCCTTGCGCCCCTGTGTCCTGGCGGTAAAACAATTCACCGCCAGGGCACAGGGGCGCTAAGGTTTTTTGGAGTAGAAAGGCGATGAAAGTGAACGATTTACGCAATATTTTCCCCAATTTTACGCTTAGTATAAAAATGGCTGCTTTTGCACCGAAAAGGGCTGATACCAGGTCTGATATTCCTATGTCTCCTCGCGGTGGATTCCATAGCCCAGGTTCCGGAAGATAAACCGGTACTGGCTACATCCAACCTGCGCACCCGTGTTATTGCCATTACCCCTACCGATACCTTACAGATCGATAGCCTGAGCATCATTCCCGGCACCTTTAAGATCATTGGCATTCCCCCGGATGATTACCAGTTAGACCCCATCAATGCCCGGTTGATCTGGAAAAAGAAACCATCCGGTTTGTCCATCACGGTCAGTTACCGCGTCTTTCCCGCAAAGATCAACCCAGTAACCCAACGGATGAGCTTTGATAGTGTCAGTTATAAGTTTTACTATGAACCCAAAACCTTCCGCTATGGCCCTGAAACACCAGACCGGGGCATTTTTGATTTTGGGAACATTCAGTACAACGGAAGCTTTGACCGTGGGATTTCTTTTGGTAACAGCCAGGATGCCGTGGTGAATTCAAACCTCAACCTTACATTGAACGGGATGCTGGGTGACAGCATTGAGATCAGTGCCGCCATTACCGATAATAACCTGCCCATTCAACCCGATGGAACCACCCAGCAATTGAATGAATTTGACCAGATCTACCTGCAATTCAAAAAAAGAAACTGGCAACTGAACCTCGGAGATATTGATATCCGGCAGAATCAATCCTATTTCCTGAATTTTTATAAACGTCTCCAAGGGGTGGCTTTCCAAACCCAATCGGACCCAACCGCCCACACCCGGTCAAAGACCCTTATCAGCGGATCGATTGCAAAAGGAAAATTCACCCGAAATGTATTTCAAGGTCTGGAAGGAAACCAGGGGCCCTACCGATTGACGGGGGCCAACAATGAACTTTACTTTATTGTACTCGCCGGTACGGAACGTGTTTTTGTGGATGGCATCATGCTACAGCGGGGAGAAGACCAGGATTATGTGATCAATTATGCCACTGCTGAAGTGACCTTTACCCCCAAACGGATGATCACCAAGGATAGCCGTATTCAGGTGGAATTTGAATATGCCGACCGGAATTACCTCAATGCCAATCTTTACCTGGCCCAGGAACTCGCCATTGGAGAGAAATTTACGCTTCGCCTGGGGGCGTTTAACAACAGTGATGCCCGTAACTCTAGCATTAACCAGGTGCTGACACCTGAACAGAAATTATTCCTGGGGGCCATTGGCGATTCCATTCAAAATGCCCTTTACCCATCTGCAATTCCCGATACGGCCTTTGATGCGGGTAAGGTGTTGTATGAAAAAGTCTATTTTAATCCGGGCACAGGTCTTGATTCCTTCTACCGGTACTCCACCGATCCCGCCCTGGCCAAGTTTAACCTCTCATTTATA
>JAYRZH010000080.1:0-14684 GCA_041916555.1 Chitinophagaceae bacterium
ACACCCTTCGAGTTCCTTTACTTCGGGTCTTTTTTTATTTTCTTCCAGAAAAACACGGCCTGCTTCTTTCTCAGCGTCGAGCTTGCCCGACATGAATTGCTTTAACTTGTCTTGTATGCTCATGTTAGAATTAATTCTCCCGGAGCGAATGTCCGGTCAGGTGAATGAATACGTCTTCAAGGTTGGCCTTCTTCACTTCCTTGGGTCTTTCAAAACCCGAAGCCACCAGGTCATCAATCAATTTGTCGGGTGAATTTAGCGCCACGATTTTCCCCGAATCAACAATGGCAACCCGGTCACACAGAACTTCGGCCTCATCCATATAGTGGGTGGTAATGATCACGGTAGTACCCCGGTCGCGGATCTTTTGCACCAGGTCCCACAGATTGCGTCTGGCCTGGGGGTCGAGTCCGGTGGTGGGCTCATCAAGGAAAATGATCCGGGGATCATTGATGAGGGTTGTGGCCACGGAAAACCGTTGCTTTTGCCCGCCACTCAATTCCTTGTATTTCGATTTTGCCTTTTCAAGAAGGTTGACCATTTCAAGCAACCCGGTGGGGTCCACATTCTTATTATACAAACCATTAAAAAGCTGGATCAGTTCAGTCAGGTTCAAACTGGGATAATATCCCGAGGTTTGAAGTTGTACCCCAATGATCTTTTTGATCTCTTCAGGTGATTCGTCCAAATCGATACCGTCAACGATCACTTTGCCACCCGACTTCTCACGCAGGGTTTCAATGATTTCAAGGGTTGTGGATTTCCCGGCCCCATTGGGACCCAAAAGACCAAATATCTCCCCTTCCATTACATCAAAACTGATTCCCTTCACGGCCTGAAAATTGCCATAGTTCTTTACAAGGTCCCTTACAGAAATGATCGTCTTCATACTAATGTGTTAAACAGGTTTCCAATTCTTCCATCATCTTACGGCTGCCCACAAAAAATGGCGAACGTTGATGGAGTCGTTCCGGTACCACCTCCAGAATCCGCTGCTTTCCATCGGTGGCTTTTCCGCCTGCCACTTCCACGATAAAAGCAAATGGGTTACACTCGTACAATAACCGGAGTTTACCCTCCGGCTTGTCTGTGGTTCCCGGATACATAAAGATACCACCTTTGATCAGGTTACGGTGCACATCCGACACCATACTTCCAATATACCGTTGGGTATAGGGCCCGCCGGTCGCCTTGGTCTTGGCCTGGCATACCTGGATATAATCCTGCACCCCTTTGCCATACCGGAAAAAATGGCCATGGTTAACCGAATAAATCAGCCCCCACTCAGGACACTTGATATCCGGATGACTCAGGCAAAATTCCCCGATCGAAGGATCCAGGGTAAACCCGTTTACCCCCCGCCGTGTGGCATACACCAGCATCGTGGAAGACCCATAAACAATATACCCGGCCGCCACCTGACGGATACCCGGTTGTAAAAAATCCTCCCGGGTTACCGGAGTACCCAGGGGGGTTACCCTTTTATACACACTAAAAATGGTCCCGATGGAAACATTCACATCAATATTCCCGCTTCCGTCAAGCGGATCAAAAAGACATACATACTTGGATTGTTTGCTAACTTCATCCTCAAAGGCCACAAAATCATCGATCTCCTCACTCGCAATCCCCGCGCAACTGATGCCATGGTGCAATACCCCGGTAAACTGGTTATTGGCAAAGACATCCAACTTCTTAACATCCTCCCCCTGCACATTCACCGATCCATGGTCACCCAGAATGTCCACCAATCCGGCCTTGTTCACCTCCACATTCACCCGCTTGGCAGCCAGCCCAATATCCCTTAACAAACTACTCAGTTCCCCGGTGGCCTGGGGGAAATTCCGGAGCTGCTGGATAGTAAACTCATCCAGGGTCAAAACCTTTCTGTTAACTTGCATGCGATGGAATTTTGATTTTCGTTAGATGCAGCAAATGTAAGGCAAACTAACAGTTATTAGCCTGTAGCGCACCCAACCTGACCAACAAAATACCACCACCAATCAATTATCCGTAATACCTTTGCGGTCATTTAAAATGTACTAATCACATGAAGGTTTTCAAATTTGGCGGGGCCTCCGTCAATAGCGTTGAAAGGATACATAATATACCCGCCATTATCCGAGAGTTTGGCCAATCGCCCCTTGTGATTATTATTTCAGCCATGGGCAAAACAACCACTGCCCTTGAAAAAGTGGCAGAGGCATTTTTTGCCGGAAAACAGGAGGAGGCGCTTAGACTGTTTGACACCATCAAAAAGCAACACCTTCAAACCGCAAAATACATACTGGTCACCCATTACCTGGATTGTGAGACCCGTCTCCGGAGTTTTTTTACCGAAGTAGAGTGGCTGTTACACGACAAACCCGTTCGGGAATATGACTATTATTACGACCAGATCGTTTGCAGCGGGGAGCTCATGTCAACAGCCATCATTAGCGCCTATCTCAACGAGGTTGGGGTGGGAAATACCTGGCTGGATGTACGCGATATCCTCAAAACCGATGATAATTTCCGCGACGCGATCATTCATTGGGAGGAAACCGGTCGGCTGGTGGAGGAGATCGTGAAGCCAGCCTTGTCCAACTACGGAATCGTACTGACACAGGGATTTATTGGTTCCACCGACGAAAATGAAAGCACCACCCTGGGCCGGGAAGGTTCTGACTATACAGGAGCTGTATTTGCCAATTTATTAAATGCCGAAAGCCTTACCATTTGGAAAGATGTTCCCGGAGTAATGAATGCCGACCCCAAAAAATTTCCTGAGGCCGAGATCATTCCGGAACTGAATTATACCGAGGTCATTGAAATGGCCTACTATGGCGCCCAGGTCATCCACCCCAAAACCATACAGCCGCTTCAAAACAAGGAGATCCCCTTGTTTGCCCGTTGTTTCCTGGAACCCGCCTTACCCGGCACCGCCATCCGCAAACAGGTTATCAAAGCCCTGCCACCCGTAATTGTTTTGAAAGAAGACCAGGTACTGATTGAAATGAAAGCCAGGGATTTCTCCTTTGTGGAAGGAAAACCCCTTCGACAGCTTTACCAGTTTTTTGAAGAATTGAATATAAAACCCAACCTTACGCAAAACGGAGCCATCTCTTTTCTCTGTGTACTGGATAACCGGGCCGATAAGATTGAAAAACTCTCCCTGGCAGCCTCCTCCATCTTTGATGTACAGGTTTTGAAAGGCCTGCAACTTGTCACCATTCGGCACTACAACCGCGAAATCTTTGAAAAGATCATTGGAGAAAGAAAAGTGTTGCTCCGTCAGCAAACACCGGAAACAATACAGGTGCTCGTTCCCAACCCTTGAGCCCTTTGGGATGAATGATAATGCGCTATGGTTTTGCCTGTCGGTTCAATGCCTCGCTTAAAATTTTATTGACCTCCCCTGCCCGGTTCATCACCAGCAAATGCCCGCCACCGGGTATCACATAAGTGGGTTTGATGTACCTGATGGGCAATAACATATCCCCTGAACCATGAATATGGATATGGTTTGGAATGGATTCTTCCATTTTCCAGGACAGGATTGCCTCCAGCGCCCAATAGATAAATGAGGGATCCACCGCGCGGATCATGGCTTTTAACATGCGCTTATCTTCCGGGGTTTCGGTGGTGAAAAACCGTTTCATAACAGCCAGCGATTTAAACAGTGATACCGGGATCAGCCTATGCAGATTTATAGCGGCTGCCTTTCTGTAATAAGAAGGCAAACACTGGCTATTGGGTATGGAGGAGATCAGCACCAAGGTTTCAGGAGGGTCGATCCGGGCAATCTCCGAAGCGATCATCCCACCCATCGAAAGCCCTACCAGCACATAGGGATGATTGGGTTGGAAGGATTGATAAAGCCGGTGGGCATAAAAAGATAGTGACTCCTCAGGCATAGGTTTAATCCAATCCACATATACCGGGTTAAAGCCTTCAGGTAACAGGAGGTTTTTAAATACCCGTCTGTCGGCTCCCAGTCCTGGAATAAAATAAACGTTCACTGGATTAATCGTCCGTGCGCTGGATTTCGATATTCTGTTTCATCAATTTGGCCACTGTCTTATTGTGAAGTACTGCCGGTTTCCATTTGGCCATATTCTCTTCAAGTTTGGTGATGAGTTCATCATCAAAATCGGGTTCAATTCCGCGAAGCACTTTGAAGTTGACGGGCATTCCGTCTGAATCGATGATGAATTCCACCTGGACAAAGGCCCTTTTTACATTTTCCGGAAGCATACTACCCATTTGTTTGCCTACCTTCTCCAGCATATCCAGCATCACCTGGCCACCACCGGGATAGGTTGGCCATTGGTGAACCACGTCTGCCAGTTCGGATACTTTACGCACCCGGTGTGGCATGGCAATACGCTCTGGTTTGGGTTCGGCCACTTTTTTCTCCCTGGCATTTGCCACATAATAACGGCCTTTTTCATCCGTCATCGTGATTGGCAATTGCCGGTTGTCTTCAAAATAATAAAAGGCATCTTCCAGTTGTGAGGCAAAATCCCTCAAGGTTTCATCATTCTTGGTCAGTTTGGCCAGGTAATCCACACTACGCTTTACATTATAGCGTATGGGAAAGATATGGACCGGAATAAAATCCTGTCCTGCATTCTGCGCATGGGCTGCCAAAATATAAACCTCTTCGATCATGGGATCAGTAAGAGGGATGCACCCAACGGTTACACAACTGCCGTGGATATAGATATCACCCCCGGGGCGATAACTATCGCTCAGGATGCGATCAGAAAGATTGGGATAATTAAGCCCAAGAGAAAGGTGGTATTCACTATTAGGGTTGAATTCATTGATGTAATAAAATCCTTCCGGCACCTGGTAGTCTCCTTCAAAACGCTTGGGGCCAAGGGTACCAGCCAGGGCGCAAACCTTGTACTTTTTGAAAAGCTTGAATTTGTCTTTCAGATCGTTCTTAACCCATATCTCCAGTTCACTGTCATACTTGAAAGACCGGATATAAATGTATTTGGCGGGCCATTCGAGCTTTTTCTCCGCAAATTGTTTTTGAAGGGTATCCTCTTTTCTTTTGAGGGCCTCACCCGGACGGGGAAGATTGCGCTGTGCGTCTATGAAAGAGGTTGGCGAGGAAAAGGATGCCCCATAACCTCCGCCGTTCTGGGCCATAGCCCCGGTAACGCAAAGAAGGGTCAGTACAAAAAGGGTCAGGTTTCTCATTCTGTATATTCAGTAGTAGTAACGTCTTATTGTGACTGGCTGGTGTTGCCCAGGCCCTAAAATTACGATAAAATAAAAAACCCCTTGATTTCAAGGGGTTTAAATATTTCTAAAGATTGCCTCTTTCCTCCTGTTCCCTCTCAATGGCTTCAAACAGGGCTTTAAAATTGCCCTTTCCAAAGCTCTTGGCCCCCTTTCGCTGAATGATCTCAAAAAACAAGGTCGGCCGGTCTTCCACAGGCTTGCTAAACAACTGAAGCAGATACCCCTCATCATCCCTATCAACAAGTATACCTAACTCCTTCAGAGGCTCCAGGTCTTCATCAATTTTTCCAACCCTTTCCAGCAGGTCGTCATAGTACGTCGTAGGAACCCGCAGGAACTCTACCCCCCTGTTTCGAAGCTCGGTAACCGTTTTTACAATATCATGGGTAGCCAGGGCTACGTGCTGGCACCCTTCCCCATTATAATAATCGAGGTATTCTTCCACCTGGCTTTTCTTTTTTCCTTCTGCCGGTTCATTGATCGGGAATTTCACAAACCCATTGCCGTTGCTCATAACCTTGCTCATCAGGGCCGAATACTCCGTGGAAATATCCTTATCATCAAATGACAGGATATTCCGGAAACCCATCACCTGCTCATAAAAACCCACCCATTTTTCCATCTGGTTCCAACCTACATTTCCTACACAATGGTCCACATACAACAATCCCGTATCCGTTGGCTGGAAATAGGGATTATTCCAGGCTCGGTACCCCGGCATAAATGGCCCGTTATAGTTTTTCCGCTCTATGAAAAGATGGATCGTATCCCCGTAGGTATGAATCCCACTCATCACCAACTCACCATGTTCGTCCTGCATGCGCTGAGGTTCCATAAAACTCTTTGCCCCCCGTCGGGTGGTCTCCTCCCAGGCATTTTTGGCATCGGGTACCCGCAAGGCAAGGTTACGTACCCCATCGCCATGTTTGTATATATGATCGGCTATCGGGTTTTCTCCCCGTAAGGGAGTAGTTAGGACAAAAGTGAGCTTGTGCTGGCGTACCGCATAACTCGCGCGGTCACGAACGCCGGTCTCCGGACCGGCATAAGCGAGGGCCTGAAACCCAAAAGCGCTCATGTAATAATGGGCCGCTTGTTTGGCATTGCCTACATAAAATTCTACATAATCGGTTCCTTCCAGAGGAAGAAAATCCTGATTGGTATCTTTCGTTAATGGTGAAATGACCGTTTGTGACATGGACAATCGTTTTTTTTTGAACAATAAAAACCGGAAAAAGCAGCAGATTGGATGAAAAAGGGTTAGGCACCCATGGCAAGGGTCTCCATCAGCAGGGAGTAGTTTCCGCGATGGTCTTCAAATAATTTATGCGAATAATCGGGGCGCATGATGCGAAGGTAGGAAAGTTGGAGGGAAGATTAGCAGGGACCGAGGTCGGGGGTTGGAGGTCCGACTTCCCTATCTTTGCCACATGAAGATCGGAATTCTCGGAGGCGGTCAACTTGGTCGGATGTTGCTACAGGCCGCCGCCAATTACCCTGTTGAAACCTATGTTTTGGAAAATGACCCTGCCTGTCCCGCCGCCCATCTCTGTCATCATTTTACCCTGGGCAGTATCCGGGATTTTGATACCGTGTATGCCTTTGGAAAAGGGCTGGATGCCATTACCATCGAAATTGAAAACGTAAATATCGAAGCCCTGGAGAAATTAGAGGCGGAAGGGAAAAAAGTGTACCCCAAACCAGCGGTTCTGCGTACCATCAAAAACAAGATCCTTCAAAAAGAATATTATAAATCGCATGATATTCCCAGCCCGGCCTTTTTGGTGACCCAAACCCGCCAGGATGTGATCGACAATGCCTCTTTTCTTCCGGCAGTTCATAAACTGGCTGAAGGGGGCTATGATGGCCGGGGTGTCCAATTACTCCATACGGTCAACGACCTGGAAAAATCATTTGACGCCCCGGGTGTGCTGGAAAAAATGGTCAGAATTGATAAAGAGATTGCGATTACCGTGGCCATCAACGATAAAAAAGAAACGGCGCTCTACCCTCCTGTTGAAATGCACTTTGATCCCGACCTGAACCTGTTAGATTACCAGCTTTGTCCGGCTGAACTGACCCAGCAGATACTCTGGAAATCGGAAGCCGTAGCCCTATCTGTGGCCCGTCATTTTCAGTCGGCGGGTCTATTTGCGGTGGAATTGCTGATCGACCGGGAAGGGAATGTTTTTGTAAACGAAACGGCACCGCGTGTTCACAATAGCGGCCATCATACCATCGAAGCCCATTATTGTTCGCAATTTGACATGCTTTGGCGCATCATGCTTGGCTATCCGCTTGGGAACACCGACCCTGTTCTTCCTTCGGTGATGGTCAATCTGGTGGGCGAAGATGGCTATAGCGGCCCGGTAACCTACCAGGGACTTAAGGAGGTACTGGAAATCCCCAATGCCTTTGTCCATTTATACGGGAAAAAAGAAACAAAACCCGGTCGAAAAATGGGGCATGTAACCGTTCTCAGCCGGGAAAAACAAGACCTGCTACACCAGGCAAACAAGATCAAACGTTCACTTAAAGTGATTGCCTGAACCACCATTTGTACGGGACATTGACCGTTGATGGAGGACCGCTGGCTTTTTTTGCTCCAACTCGCTGGTTTTTTGGGGAAAAGGAATCTAATCCGGTACCCAATTTTACCTGTAATTTTACTCCCCAATCAATTGAATAATAACGTGAGAAATAATTGTTTTCGTTTTGCCGTCTTAGTCCTTCCGCTTGCTATGATCATCCTGACCACCGGATGTAAAGAGAAAAAGGAATCTCCTGCCTCTCCGGCGGCTGGTCAGGGTCGTAACATGACCTTAAGGGTGGATGCCTACCTGGTAAAGCCCGAACCTTTTGCCGAGAATATCGAAGTACCTGGATCGATCATCGCCAATGAAGCTACCGAGATCCATCCGGAAGTTTCCGGTCGCATCACCCAACTCAACCTGGCTGAAGGTCGCTTTGTCAGCAAGGGCACATTATTGGCTAAATTATACGACGCCGATCTGCAGGCCCAATTGAAAAAACTGGAGGTTCAGCTTCAGATTGCCCAAACCAATGAGGAAAGATCGGGTCAGCTATTAAAAATCCAGGGAATCAGCAAGGCGGATTATGATGCCAGTTTGTTAAATGTAAACAATATCAAAGCAGATATCGATATCATCCGTACCAGCATTTCCAAAACGGAGATACGCGCCCCCTTCAGTGGCAAACTGGGTTTGAAGAATATCAGCCCCGGTGCCTATGTCACCCCGGCCACCATCATTGCCGTCATCAATCAGACAGAACAATTAAAGCTGGATTTCACAGTCCCGGAAAAATACAGTGGCAAGATCAAAAACGGGCAGATCGTCAATTTCACTTTTGAAGGCTCTAATCAAACGGGGACCGCCAAAGTGGTGGCCACCGAATCTTCGGTTACCGAAAATACCCGGAGCCTTACCGTGCGCTCTGTGGTTCAGAACAAGGACAACCTGTTATTGCCAGGCGCTTTTGCCAAAGTGCAATTGAAATTTGAAGCTGACCCCAATTCGCTGCTGGTCCCCAGCCAGGCCGTGGTTTCCCAAGCCAGGGGTAAAAAAGTAATTCTCTTCCGCGGGGGCAAAGCCGCCTTTGTGGATGTAACCACCGGTGTACGTGATTCAGCCAGGGTACAAATCCTTTCAGGGCTTCGCCCGGGCGACACCGTGGTCACCACCGGGTTACTGAGTGTAAGACCCGATGCCAGCATCGCCATCAACAAGATCATTAACTAATCGCCCCAAAGCGGATTATGAATATATCTGAACTGAGTTTACGCCGGCCTATCCTGGCAATCGTGATGAACATCATCATCGTGGTGTTTGGGATCATCGGGTTCAAATTTCTCGGGGTACGCGACTATCCCGCTATTGACCCGCCGAATATCAGTGTGCGGACCTCCTATGCCGGAGCCAATGCCGATATCATTGAAACCCAGATCACCGAACCCCTGGAGAAAGCGGTGAATGGAATCGCAGGTATCAAGAATATCACGTCGAGCAGCAGCAACGGAACCAGCAATATCAATGTGGAGTTTGACCTGGGTGTTGACCTCGAAGCGGCTGCCAATGATGTACGCGATAAGGTAAGCCAGGCCATACGCTCCCTCCCACCCGACCTGGAAGCCCCGCCTGTTGTATCCAAGGCGGATGCCAGCTCAGACCCCATCCTCTCCATGACCGTACAAAGTAATACCCGGAACCAACTGGAGATGACCGAGTACGCGAATAACGTTTTGGTGGAAAGGCTGCAAACCATCCCGGGTGTGAGCGGGATACAAATTTGGGGTGAAAAAAGATATGCCATGCGTATCTGGATTGATCCGGCCAAACTCACGGCCTATGGATTGACCCCCGGAGATGTACAATCTGCTTTGCTGCGGGAAAACGTGGAATTGCCTTCCGGAAAGATATCAGGCAATACCACAGAACTGACCGTTAGAACCTTTGGCCGTCTCAATACCGAGGATGAATTTGAAAATGTGATCATTCAAAACGTCGGTGGAGCCGATATCCGGATCAAGGATATCGGGGCCGTGATACTGGGACCGGAAAATGAGGAAACCGTATTAAAAGAATCCGGAGTGCCCATGATCGCACTCGCCATTGTTCCCCAACCGGGTTCAAACTATGTATCCATCTCCGATGAATTTTACAAACGCCTTGAGCAGATCAAGAAAGATGTGCCGGAGGATGTTAAGATCAATATCGCCCTTGACCAGACCAAGTTCATTAAACGTTCCATCCTGGAAGTGGAAGAAACCCTGGTGGTAGCCATTGTGCTGGTGATCCTGATCATTTACCTGTTTTTCCGTGACTGGATCATTGCCATTCGTCCGCTGATCGATATTCCTGTATCCCTTATCGGAGCCTTTTTCATCATGTACCTGATGGGGTACACGATCAACGTACTTTCCTTGTTGGCTATCGTACTGGCTACCGGTCTGGTGGTGGATGACGGAATTGTGGTGACGGAGAATATTTATAAAAAAATGGAAAAGGGCATGGGCAAATGGCAGGCCGCCCTCGAAGGATCAAAGGAGATCTATTTTGCGGTAATCGCCACCTCCATCACCCTGGCCGTGGTATTCCTGCCGATCATCTTCCTGCAAGGGTTTGTCGGAAGCCTGTTCCGCGAATTTGGTATCGTGGTGGCTGGCGCGGTTTTGATCTCCGCCTTTGTTTCCCTTACCCTCACCCCGGTGCTCAACGTAAAATTGACGAGAAGAAATATTCATCAGCATTCCTGGTTCTACCGCAAGACGGAACCCTTTTTCCGGGGAATGGAGAATGGGTATGAACACCTGTTGAAGAGATTTATGAAAGTCCGCTGGCTCGCCCTACCCATCATCCTGGGCTGTGTGGCAATCATTTTTCTCATTGGTGGTCAGCTTCAATCAGAATTAGCCCCCATGGAAGACAGAAGTCAGTTCCGGTTGCAATTAACAGCTCCGGAAGGAACTTCATTTGACGCCATGGATAAATTTGTGGACCGGGTATCTTCTTTTATGCTTGATTCCATCCCGGAAAAAGAAGTGGTGCTGAGTGTGACCT
Organism: Chitinophagaceae bacterium; assembly: GCA_041916555.1. GTDB lineage: Bacteria > Bacteroidota > Bacteroidia > Chitinophagales > Chitinophagaceae > SpSt-398. Next base: position 10,818 of record JAYRZH010000080.1, read on the forward strand.
CTCCGGGTTTTACAGGCTCTGGTAATGCCAACACCGGTTTTGTACGGGTTACCCTGATCGACCCCAATGAACGTGCCCGTTCCCAGGGGGATATTGTCAATATGGTCAACCGCAACCTCCCCAAATTCAATGAAGGCCGGGCCTTTGCCATTCAGGAGCAAACCATTTCCGTAAACAGGCGTGGCGGCCAACCCGTGGCCTTTGTTATCCAGAACAATAACTTTCAAAAACTCACCCAGGTATTGCCAAAATTCCTGGAAGAGGCGAATAAGAGTGATGTGCTGATCCAGGCCGATGTGGACCTGAAATTCAACAAGCCTGAGTTAAGGGTACAGATCGACAGGATCAAAGCGGCGGAACTTGGCGTAAGCGTAAACGCGATTTCTGAAACCTTACAACTGGCCTATTCCAACCGCCGCCTCGGATATTTTACCAAAGATGGTAAGCAATACCAGGTGATGGGACAGGTTACCCGTGCCGACCGGGATGACCCGAATGACCTCAAGGTTCTTTTTGTCAGAAATAATCGGGGGGAAATGATCAGCCTGGATAACCTGGTATCCGTGGAGGAATCCAACACGCCCCCAACGATCTATCACTTTAACCGATACAAATCGGCCACCATTTCAGCCGGGTTACAACCGGGCAAGACCATTGGTGATGGTATCGAAGAAATGAACCGCATTGCCGACAAGCTGCTGGATGACACATTTGCCACTTCCCTCTCCGGCTCCTCGCGTGATTTCGCAGAAAGCTCCAGCAATACAAGTTTTGCCTTCCTGCTGGCCCTGGGTCTTATTTTCCTGATCCTGGCTGCCCAGTTTGAAAGCTTTATTGACCCCCTGATCATCATGTTCACAGTGCCTTTGGCGATTGCGGGTGCGGTATTGTCCCTTTGGATATTTGGCCATACACTCAATATATTCTCACAGATCGGTATGATCATGCTGATCGGGCTGGTGACGAAGAACGGTATCCTGATCGTGGAATTTGCCAACCAAAACAGGTTAAAAGGTATGGGCCGTACCCAGGCAGCCACCTTTGCCGCCACACAACGTTTGCGCCCCATCCTCATGACCAGCCTGGCGATGTCGCTTGGCGCCCTGCCCCTGGCACTTTCACTGGGCGCAGCCGCCACCAGCCGTATTCCACTGGGTGTGGTGATCGTAGGGGGTATCCTGTTCTCCCTCTTACTCACCCTGTTTGTCATCCCTGCCATGTATTCCTTCCTTTCCACTGAAAAGAAAGTCAGTGAAATCGAGAAGATCACCTCGCAGGCAAATCCGCATGTAGAAGAAACCAGTCCAGCCCATGTTTAAAAAGACCGGAAATACCATGAAGAAGATTTTCATACCCAGCCTCTTCATTTTATTGGCTTGGGGGAATGTTCAGGCCCAACAGGTGCTCACCCTTGAAGACGCGATCGCCCTGGCCCTTCAGAATAATTATGATATCCGCCTTTCCCGCAACGACTCAGCCGTGGCAGCCCTGGATTATTCCTACCGCAATGCCGCCCTGTTTCCCAGACTAAATGGAAATGCCGGTCAAACCTGGAACAACAATGACCAAAAGCAGGAATTCGCCGATGGTACCAAACGCGAAAGAAATGGTGTAAAATCAAATACACTCACGGCGTCACTCTCACTGAACTGGACCTTGTTTGACGGCATGAAAATGTTTGTCATACGGGATAAAGCCGAAGAATTTCTGAAGCTGGGTGACCTGGTCATTAAGAACCAGGTGGTGAATACGGTGGCCACTGTGATCACCAACTATTACAGTATCGTCAGACAACAACAGCAATTAAAAGCCATCCAGGAGCAAATGTCACTCAATGAAGAAAGGGTGAAACTGGCGCAATACAAACTTGATATTGGTGTAGGGGCTAAGCCGGATGTATTACAAAGCAAAGTGGACCTGAATGCGCAGAAGGCGGCGATCCTTACCCAGGAAACCCTCATTTCGCAACTAAAGGAACAGCTCAACCAGGTCACCGGCATTGGTCGTACCGATTATACCGTATCAGATTCCATCCCGGTGAACTTTAATATCGCATTGGGTGATATCCAGCAAAACCTGGAACAGACCAACCCGCTGCTTCAGATCAACAAGAAAAACCTGGATATCGCCAACCTGACCTTAAAGGAAAGAAAGGCTGACCGGTTTCCCGTGCTCGCATTTAACAGCAACTACAATTTCAACCGAACCGATAACAAAGCGGTGGTAAACCCCTTCCAACCTTTGTTTAGCCGGAATAAAGGATTGAATTATGGCCTTACCGCCAGCATCCCCATTTTTAATAATTACAATGTTAAAAGGCTGATCAAACAGGCGCAACTGGACATCGATTACCAGCAATTGGTTTATGACAACCAACGCTCCCTGATCAACCTCAGCGTAATCAATGCCTGGAAGGAATATGAGCAACAAAAGAAGGCGCTTGATCTGGAAGAAGCCAATATTCTCTTAGCCAAGGAAAATGTGGACATCGTCTTTCAAACCTACAAACTTGGCGCCGCCACTTTTATTCAACTCCGCGAAGCGCAAAAAAGCCTGGAAGACGCGTATAACCGGCTTATAGCTTCCCGGTTTAATACCAAGGTGGCAGAAACGGAGTTACTAAGATTAAAGGGTGATCTCATAAAATAGGGCAACAGACTGGACGGCGGAAATGATAATTTCCAAAACCACGTACCTTTGCCGCAAGAAATTTAAAAATGACCCCTTCCCCACTCGTAGGCATCATCATGGGCTCTGATTCCGACCTCGTCATCATGCAGGCCGCTTCAGATATCCTGAAAGAATTTGGCATCCCCCATGAAGTAACGGTTGTGTCCGCCCACCGTACCCCCTTGCGCATGGTGGAATATGCCCAAAAGGCCAAAGAAAGGGGGCTGAAGGTCATTATCGCCGGGGCTGGCGGGGCCGCCCATCTTCCGGGCATGGTAGCTTCCATTACCCCCCTGCCTGTTATCGGAGTACCCATCAAATCCTCCAATTCCATTGATGGCTGGGATTCTGTTCTATCCATATTGCAGATGCCCAATGGAGTGCCCGTGGCCACCGTAGCGCTTAATGCAGCCAAAAACGCGGGTATCCTGGCCGCTGAAATAATCGGCGCTTTTGAGGATAAAATCTCCGCTACCGTTTCTTCCTTCAAGGAAAGATTGAACAACGAAGTGATTGAAAAAGTGGAGAAGCTAAAGAAAGAAGGTTGGGAGAATAAATTTGACTAAACCCCCTATTCATTTCTCAGTTAATATCGTGAACTCCTGCTCTACAGGTAGGGAATGCTTTAACAAAGAATCCAGAAATCCCTTACCCCACTTGGCATAATAGGGAATAAAGTTATCAATACGCTCCTGCAAGCCATCGCCCGGAAAAAGTCGGTCCTTCACCTGTTGTATCTGTCGCTGCTGGTCGGCAAACTTGCGCTTCTCTGCCCGGAGCATCTTTTTTTCCAACTCTTTTAAACGACGAACCAATTGCACTTTGATCGCTTCGGTATGGGTTCCTAAAGTGGGATCAATGGCCGTGGCCTGTGATTTGATCTTATCCAAAACATTCTCCGTTGCCGAGAGATTGCCATTCAGCCTGATTTCATTAACCGAAGCCCGGCTTACATACCTGTCGGTCAGTTCCCGTACCGGTTGAAAATAGTCGGTTATATCAAATCCTGTTTTCGCCAATTTTTCCTGCCAGGATTTCTCCACCACCAAAAAAGAATTACGAAGCACCAATACGGGATATGGTACCTGATACTGGGTAAACAAATCGTTTAGCTGCAGCCAATAGGCCAACTCCCCACCCCCTCCAATAAATGCGATATTGGGAAGAATGGTTTCCTGGTACAAGCCGCGGAGGATG
>JAYRZH010000081.1:0-14024 GCA_041916555.1 Chitinophagaceae bacterium
TCAACCTGCTCTTAGTCACCTTAATCTCGATCCTGCAATGGCATTTATAATAAAATATATCAAAGAAGTGGCATCGGCCGTTGGATCCCTCTGGGCCGGTATGCGGTTGACGGGAAAATATGCCCTACGGCACGGAAAGGAAAAACTGACCCAGCAATATCCAAATAACCGGGCCGAACTGGTACTTCCCGAAAGGTTTCGCGGCGAAGTGGTTATGACCCATGACGGAAACAACGAACACGCCTGCACCGGTTGTACAGCCTGTGAACTCGCCTGCCCCAACGGCACAATCAAGATCATTACCAAGTTTGATATAAGCCCGGAAGGAAAAAAGAAAAAGGCGCTGGATACTTTTATCTACCACCTTGAGCTTTGTACCATGTGCAACCTTTGTGTGGAAGCCTGCCCGACCAATGCCATCAAGATGGCCCAAACCTTTGAACACAGTGTATTTGACAGAAATAAACTGATCAAGAAATTAAATAACCCCGGCTCAAAGATCAGAGACGGTGTAGAATAATCTTTAATCCAAAATCAATATTGACAGATTTTGGATTGATTATGAAATATATCTACCATGAACGCTTCACAGATAATATTCTATTTGATTTCCGCTGCCATACTTGGCTTTGGCCTGATGGCCATGACCACCCGGAAGATATTCCGCTCGGCCATTTGGCTCCTGTTTTGCCTCGTGGGAGTTGCCGCCCTGTATTTTTGGATGGAAGTGGAATTCATTGCCGCCGTACAGATCGTTGTTTATGTGGGAGGCATCGTGGTACTGATCATTTTCTCCATCTTTCTTACCCAGCAATCGGGGGTGGAAATGCCCAAGGCCCCAATGACCAGAGTGATCTTCTCTTCCCTGGCGGTATTACTTGGATTCGCGCTTACTTACCTTTTGATATATAAGAACAGCTTTCCGGGAACCGGACGGCCATTTGAATGGACCGTACAAAAAATCGGTACCCAAATGCTGGATACTGGTCCACAGGGGTATGCCTTGCCATTTGAAGTGGTGAGCATACTCCTGCTGGCTGCCATGATCGGGTGTATCGTGATCGCCCTTAAATCTAAACCAGAAGAAAAATGAACGAAATACCGGTAAGTCATATACTCTTTGTCAGTACTGCCCTGTTCTTTATCGGGATGTACGGGCTCTTTACCCGCCGCAACATGATCACCATGCTCATGGCCGTGGAACTGATACTGAACAGTGTAAACATCAACTTTGTGGTATTCAACAAATACCTGTATCCCGACCAGTTAAACGGTATCTTCTTTACCATTTTCATCATCACCATTGCCGCTGCCGAAGCGGCTGTGGCCATCGCCATTATCATCAACCTGTACCGCAGTCACCGGTCGATCGATGTGGAAGATGCAACCGAAATGAAGTATTAACATGAACTACGCTTCCTACATAGCCCTGATACCACTCCTGCCCCTGGTCAGCTTTATTGTGCTGGGCATTGGCGGTAAGAACCGGTTCAAACATTCGGCCGGATGGATCGCCACACTCTTACTGGCTGTATCCGCCGGGTTGGCCTTATTTACCGCATACGATTACTTCCTGGTTGTGGGAAAAGTTGACGGGGTTTACCCCAGCCTCACTGTATTGCAACACGACTGGCTCCGCTTCTCCCCCAGTGTCAGCATCAACATGGGCATCATGCTCGATCCGCTCGCTGTTATGATGCTGGTGGTGGTCACTTTTGTTTCCCTTATGGTACACGTGTTTAGCCTGGGTTATATGCACGGTGAAGACAGATTTAGTACCTACTACGCCTTTCTGGGGTTGTTTACTTTTTCCATGCTCGGACTCGTTGTATCCTCCAATATTTTCCAGATCTATATCTTTTGGGAACTGGTGGGTGTTTCTTCCTACCTGCTCATTGGCTTCTACTACCAGCGTGCCTCAGCCGTGGCAGCAGCTAAAAAAGCATTTATTGTTACGCGTTTTGCCGACCTGGGTTTTCTCGTCGGGATCCTGATCCTTGGTTTCCAGGGTAACAGTTTTGATTTCAACACCCTGATCCAGCGTCTTACCGATCCTCAGTCGCCTCAGCTTATCGGCATGACCACTTCCTCTTTTATGGGCATCTCCATGATCAGTTGGGCCTTGGCCCTGATCTTTATGGGGGGCGCCGGTAAATCGGCCATGTTCCCACTGCACATTTGGTTGCCCGATGCCATGGAAGGCCCCACACCCGTTTCTGCGTTGATCCATGCCGCTACCATGGTGGTAGCCGGTGTGTTCCTTGTAGCCAGGATGTTCCCGATCTTCTACATCAACCACCTGGCCCTTCAATTGGTGACCTGGGTGGGCGCCGCCTCCGCTCTGTTTGCCGCGCTGATCGCCTGTACCCAAACCGATATTAAAAGAGTGTTGGCCTATTCCACCATGTCGCAGATTGGATATATGATGTTTGCCCTGGGTGTATCCGGCTATGGAGGAGAAAACGGACTGGGTTATACCGGCTCGCTTTTCCATTTGTTTACCCATGCGTTCTTTAAATCCCTGCTCTTCCTCGCTGCAGGCGCCATTATCCACCTGGTTCATAGCAATGAAATGAAAGATATGGGTGGACTGAGAAAATTCATGCCACTGACCCATATCACATTCCTGGTGGCCTGCCTGGCTATTGCTGGGGTACCACCCTTTGCCGGTTTCTTTAGCAAGGAAGAAATCCTGCTCGCGGCCTATGAACATAACCCGGCTGTGTATTACATCGGGTTAGTCACCTCGGGTATTACCGCCTTTTATATGTTCCGTCTGTACTTTTCTATTTTCTGGAACAAACCTACCGAGGTTCATGCCCATGGGGAAGGCACCCTCAGCATGAAGATACCCCTGGCCCTGCTGGCATTGGCTACTGTATTCGTTGGGTTCCTGCCATTCTCACAACACATTTCATCCGATAACAAGGGATTCGCCAGTCATTTACACCTGGGTTTCTCCATCGCCCCGGTTTTGATCGGGTTGGCTGGCATCGGGATCGCCTTTCTTTTTTATTTTAAACAAAATGACCGCGCGGCCAAAGTGGCCAATGGTCTGGGTGCTTTGTACCAGGCAGCCTATCGGAAGTTCTACATTGACGAGATCTATCTTTTCGTCACAAAAAAAATATTATTCAACCTGGTTGGCCGTCCGGCCGCCTGGATCGACCGGAATATCATTGACGGAATTATGAATGGCCTCGCCTACACCACAGCCGGATTGTCCAATGCCATCAAAGGCATACAATCGGGAAAGGTGCAGCAATACGCCCTTTATTTCTTTGGCGGTGTATTGGCGCTGGCTATCCTGTTCATTTTTTTCTGGTAAAAAACAGTTGAACCAACATGAACCTGTTATTATTACTTATTGTCCCACTGGTTACGCTACTGGCCTTATTGCCGGTACGTGGTCTTCGCCAGGTCAGGGCCGTTTCGCTGGCCGGTAGCGCGGTGCAACTGGGTCTATCCATTTATCTTTTGTTTAAATACTGGCAGGTGCGTACCCCCGGAGGGGAAAACATGTTTTTCCAGCAAAAATTCACCTGGTTTGGGCCATTGCAGATCGATTTTCACGTGGGAGTGGATGGCATATCCGTAGGCATGATCCTCCTTACCGCTTTGGTAGTTCTTGCCGGCGTACTGGTATCCTGGAACCAGGAAAAATGGAATAAGGAATTCTTCTTCCTCCTGATATTGCTTAGCATGGGTGCCTATGGATTCTTTATCTCCCTGGACCTGTTCACCCTGTTCTTTTTCCTGGAGGTTGCCGTAATACCAAAATTCCTGCTGATAGGCATCTGGGGGAGTGGCAAGAAAGAATACAGCGCCATGAAGCTCGCCCTGATGCTGATGGGTGGCTCCGCCCTGGTATTTGTCGGACTGGCCGGCTTATATTTCAATACCAATGTGAATGGCCATCACAGTTTTAGTTTTATTGATATCATCAACCTCAATATCCCGGTTAATGTACAGCGGATATTCTTCCCCTTCCTTTTTGTCGGGTTTGGGGTGTTTACCGCCTTGTTTCCTTTCCATACCTGGGTCCCCGATGGTCACTCATCGGCGCCAACAGCCGCCTCTATGTTCCTGGCTGGTATTTCCATGAAACTTGGTGGTTATGGGGTATTGCGGGTGGCTACCTTATTAATGCCTGAAGCGGCAAGAGAATATTCCTGGATCATTGTCATCCTGGCCACCATCGCCATCATCTACGGGGCCTTTGCCACCATGATGCAGAAGGACCTGAAATACATCAATGCGTATTCGTCCATCAGCCACGTTGGTTTTGTATTACTGGGTATCGGTATGTTGACCAAAACCGCCATTACTGGTGCCGTTATACAAATGATCTCCCACGGTCTTATCACAGCCCTTTTCTTCGCTGCCATCGGAATGATCTATGAACGCACCCATACACGCGATATGGCAAAACTGGGTGGGTTATTAAAAGTAATGCCATTCATCTCCAGCATTTTTGTACTGGCCGGGCTTGCCTCTCTCGGCTTACCCGGTTTTTCAGGGTTTGTAGCGGAGATGACAGTTTTTGTGGGCGCCTGGGAAAATACGGATACACTTTACCGGCTGGCTACCCTACTGGCCTGCGCCTCGATTGTTGTAACAGCCGTGTACATCCTTCGCGCGGTTGGCAAAGCCATCATGGGACCCATGGAACCTTTGGGTGATGGGGTTCACCTGAGTGATGCTACCTGGAATGAAAAACTGGCCGGAGCCATTTTATTAATAGGGATCCTTGTGATCGGGGTCCTGCCCTTTTTATTGAATGACCTGATCGGACCAGGGATGGACCTGATGATCCAGAAACTGACGATCTTATCAAAATAATGCCAAGAGACCATGTTTAACGAGATTGTACTTATCATGAAGCAGGAGTGGCTGGTGGCCATTATTCTCTTCCTGCTCCTGTTTGCCAAGCTTGGCGCCCGGGAATGGAAACCTGCCGTAATGCTCAATATGGTCAATATCCTGTTGGTCATTAACCTGGCTGCAGGTTTTATAGCCCCACAGGAAGGTTACCTGTTTGGCAGCATGTTCCGCACCAACCCGCTGCTCACCTTTGAAAAAAACCTGCTTAACCTGGGCACGCTGATCATATCCCTTCAATCATACAACTGGTTAAAAGGTCATAAACACCTGGTGGAATTCTACCTCCTGCTTTTATCCACCCTGCTGGGCATGTTCTTTATGCTGTCGAGCAATAACCTACTGATGTTCTACCTGGGATTGGAACTTTCTACGATACCTCTTTCCGCCCTGGCTAATTTTGACCTGGAAAAGAGAAGATCTTCCGAAGCCGCCTTTAAAATGATCATCTCATCGGCTTTCTCCTCCGGTCTCCTGCTGTTTGGTATTTCATTGACCTATGGCGCTACAGGTACCCTGGATTTTGACCTGCTGGCCGGAAGTTTTTCCGATGCCCCGCTTAGCTTGTACGCTTTTGTGCTGATACTGGCAGGACTCGCCTTTAAGATCTCTGCCGTGCCATTTCATTTATGGACCGCGGATGTGTATGAAGGCGCTCCGGTGGCCGTAACCTCTTACCTGTCGGTGATTTCCAAAGGCGCCGTGGTATTTGTGATGGTGTCAGTGCTGTACCGCTTGTTCTCCGGAATTCCCTATATCCTGTATTATGCCCTCTTCCTTCTATCGGTGTTATCCATGGTGGTGGGCAACCTGTTTGCGCTGCGTCAGCAAAACCTGAAACGATTCCTTGCCTTTTCATCCATTGCCCAGATAGGGTTTATCCTTATTGGCCTGGCTGGTGACTTTGGCGCAGCCCGTGTTTCCGTTGTCTATTTCATGCTGATCTATATTTTTTCCAACCTGGGTGCTTTTGCCGTCATTTCGCTGGTAAGCGCTACCACCGGTAAAGAGAATATAGATGATTATAAAGGATTTTATAAAACCAACCCCGGGCTAAGCTGGGTGTTGGCCATCTCCCTTTTCTCCCTGGCCGGTATCCCTCCCACCGCGGGATTCTTTGGTAAATTCTTCCTGCTGATCTCTGGTGCCGGTACAGGAAACTATGTATGGGTCACTATTGCGGCGCTTAATATGGTCATTTCTCTGTATTATTATTTAAAAGTGATCAGGGCCATTTTCATGGATGCTAATGAGAACCCGATAGAACAGGTGAAAACAAGCTGGTCACCCAAACTGGCCATGGGTCTCTGTTTGGCCGGTATCCTGATCACAGGGTTGTACAGCGGTGGCTATCATTATATCTATACACTATTGAAATAAAGAACCATGGCGATCAATAAGAATCATGAATTTGAAGATCTTGATGGCGTTAAATGCGCCATTGTTGAAAAGAATGTCACCGCAGAAAGAGTGGCATTTCTGAAATCGCTTTTGGAATACAATAAATTCACCGTGGTGGTGGTGCCTTCCCCCGCACCAAAAGCCGCCCCGGCGCCAAAACCCACGGAAGGCGAAGCCCCGCCCGCCCCGGTTGCCCCTGCCCCACCTTCTACCTTTACCGTTGGCGTTACCGATGTTACCTTCAATTCCACCAATGCTATTTTTGGCAGGCAGTTACGCACCCATGACGGGCACATTGTAACCCTGGCTTATTGGCAGCAGAAAGAAGCGGTAAGTCATGATGAAGTGCCGTATTATGAAATAAAAGCGAAATAAACTTCAGGTACACGGTGCCGCTGGGAATAACTACACCGCGCCTTGGTGGTTAAAAAATCCCTATCTTCCTCCCATGGAAGTAAAAAGCCTATTTGACCCGGTTGCCAAACAGGAGATACTGGACCGGTTGGAAAAATTGACTCCCCAAAACGCCCGTTTATGGGGCAAGATGAATGTGGCCCAGATGATGGCCCATTTGCAGCGACCTATTGGCGTGGCCTATGGCACCCATATCGTAAAAGGAAACCTCCTGATGCGCCTGATTTTTCCCCTTTTTAAGAAAATGCTGTATGATGAAAGACCCTATTCAAAGGGCATGCCTACCGATAAGACTTTTGTGGTAACCGATGAACGTGATTTCCAAAAAGAAAAAAGCCAGCTTGCTTCCATGATCCAGAAATTCACCCCGGATGCGGTGGTACTGGAAAAACATCCGGTTTTTGGAAAACTCACCAAAGAAAACTGGAGCAAAGCCATGTGGAAACACATCGATCACCACTTCCAGCAATTCGGGGTATAGGGAATTACCCCTTCCCCTGACCAAGGTCATCCTCCCCCGCTACCCGGCTTCCTATCTTTACCAGGTACATGAACATCTGGAAAAATATCATTCGCAAACCTACCTGAACAGCCATTCTCCCTGCTGAAATCCATTTGTTCACCTATCCCATTTTACAATGAAAACGATCATTGAACCCTTCCGTATCAAGTCGGTGGAGCCGATACATTTTACCACGCGGGAAGAGCGGGAGATCATTCTGAAACAAGCTTTTTACAACCCCTTTCTTATCCACTCCGACCAGGTATTGATAGACCTGCTCACCGATAGCGGCACTTCGGCCATGAGCAGTGACCAATGGGCAGGGATCATGAAGGGAGATGAGTCCTATGCCGGTAGCCCGAGCTATTACCACTTTAAAGAGGCTGTGCAGGATATTACACACATGACCGAAGTGATCCCCACCCACCAGGGACGGGCCGCGGAAAAAATACTGTTTAGCATACTTGGAGGAAAAGGAAAAACCTTTGTCAGCAATACTTTTTTTGATACCACCCGGGCCAATATCGAATTCACCGGGGCTGAAGCGATCGACCTGATCTGTGAAGAAGGCAAACATCCTTCCATTCCTGCTCCTTTCAAAGGGAATATGGATACAGCAGCGCTGGAAAAACTGATTCGGGAGAAAGGGGCAGGTCAAATCCCCCTGTGTATGCTGACTATTACTAATAATTCCGGTGGGGGGCAGCCTGTGAGCATGGAGAACATCCGGCAGGTAAAAGCCATTTGCCACCAGCATTCCATTCCCTTGTACATCGATGCCTGCCGGTTTGCCGAAAATGCCTATTTCATCCAGCAAAGAGAAAAGGGGTTCAGGGAAAAGTCTGTGCGATCCATTGTTCAGGAAATTTTCTCGCATGCCGATGGATGTACGATGAGCGCAAAGAAAGATGCCTTTGCCAATATTGGAGGATTTCTGGCCATGCATGATGCCGGTCTCGCCCGGAAATGCCGCAACCTGCTGGTCATAACTGAAGGATTTCCTACCTATGGCGGACTGGCTGGTCGTGACCTCGAAGCAATCGCTATTGGCCTGGAAGAAGTGCTCGATGAACATTACCTCCAATACCGGATACGAAGTATTGAATACCTGGCCAATAAACTGATCGAGGCCGGTGTACCGGTTATGCGGCCCGCCGGAGGTCATGCCGTGTACCTGGATGCCAAAGCTTTCTTACCCCATATTCCGGTGGATCAATATCCTGGTCAGGCCCTCGTGGGGGCTTTGTATGTGGAAGGGGGCATCCGGGGCGTGGAAATCGGCTCCCTGATGTTTGGAAAATATGATGCGGATAAAAATCTGGTCCCCGCTGCGTTGGAACTTGTACGTCTGGCTATTCCGCGAAGAGTGTACACCCAAAGCCATATTGATTATGTAGCCGAAGTGATCATTGAAGTATTTGAAAAAAAAGACGCAATAAGGGGATTAAAGATCATAGAGGAATCGGAACTGTTAAGGCATTTTACGGCAAAACTTAGTCTTATACCGGTTACTCGCGGAGAGCGATAAAAAGCAAAGAACGCAACGGCCATCTGAAGTATGACTATTCAAATCATAGATGGCCGCAGCAATCGCTGCCACTTTGCGCCAGCCGCAAGAAACCCAAACCAAAACATCTCAAAAAAAAGAAATTCATGAATAATCACCCCAAAAAAAGCTGGGCCGAACCATTTAAGATAAAAATGGTCGAACTCCTTAAGATGACCACTCCTGCCCAGCGCCGCAAAGCCCTGAAAGCTGCCGGTTACAATACCTTTCTACTTCGTTCGGAAGATGTATATATTGATTTGCTGACTGATAGCGGAACCTCTGCCATGAGCGATCAACAATGGGCGGGAATGATGCTTGGCGATGAAGCGTATGCCGGCAGCCGAAACTTCTACCACCTGGAAGAAGTGGTTCAGAATATCTATGGATACAAATACCTGGTACCTACCCATCAGGGGCGCGGGGCTGAAAACATATTGTCAAAAGTAATGATCAAAAAAGGGGACATCATACCGGGCAATATGTACTTCACCACCACCCGGTTGCACCAGGAACTGGCCGGGGAAAAATTTGAAGACATCATCATTGACGAAGCGCATGATCCCGAAAATGAACATCCCTTCAAAGGAAATGTGGACCTTGACAAGCTGGATAAACTGGTTAAAAAGTACGGGGCAAAGAAGATCCCTTATGTTAGTATTGCCACCAGTGTTAATATGGCCGGTGGCCAGCCCATCAGCATGGAGAACCTGAAAGCCCTGAGGGCCTATACCCACAAGCATGGCATCCGGATCATTCACGATATGACCCGGGTGGCAGAGAATGCCCATTTCATCCAAAATAGGGAGAAAGGATATGCAAATAAATCTATCGCCCAGATCGTGAAAATGATCTGTGCTTTAACCGATGGGGCCACCATGAGCGCGAAAAAAGATGCGCTGGTGAATATTGGAGGTTTCCTGGCAGTGAATGACTGGGAAATATTTGAAGAAGCCCGCAACCTGGTGGTGGTATATGAAGGATTGCATACCTACGGTGGGCTTGCCGGGCGTGATATGGAAGCCATGGCCATCGGGATTATGGAAAGTGTTTCAGATGATCATATCCATGCCCGGGTAGGACAGGTGATCTACCTTGGTGAAAAAATGATCGAGTATGGAGTGCCTATTGTAAAACCCATTGGCGGGCATGGCATTTTTGTGGATGCGAAAAAATTTCTTCCCCATATCCCGCAAGACCAATACCCAGCCCAAACACTGGCCGCGGAAATATATCTTGATTCGGGGGTTCGAACCATGGAAAGAGGAGTGGTTTCCGCCGGGCGAAAACCCAATGGCGAAAATTACTATCCCAAACTTGAATTGGTTCGTTTCACCATTCCCCGCCGGGTGTACACACAGGCCCATATGGATGTAATCGCGGAATCAACCGCCAGGGTGTATGCGAAAAGGAATAAGATCAGGGGATTGAAAATGGTTTACGAACCCAAATACCTTCGTTTCTTTCAGGCAAGGTTTGAAAGCTTGTAGCAAATTAAAAAATGACCACTTGCAGCACAAAAGAAAAGGGGTCCCTGGAAAGGGCCCCCTCTTTTTTCTTATACTTGTCTTGACTCTTGCCGAAATTATAACTGCTTCAGGGCCTCGATCCTTTCCCAGTGCAGTTTGATTCCTTCATTGGCCTGGTTCAGGAACTGATCGGCCATTTCAGGATAACTGTTCTTGATGGTCGCGAAACGGTTCTCATGATAGAGGAACTCATCCAGCGGCACGGTGGGGTTTTTGCAATCGAGAGTGAAGCGTTTGCCTTTTTCATTCAGCGGATTGTACCGGAACAGGGGCCAGTAACCTGAGTTAACAGCCAGTTTCTGTTGATCCAACCCGTGGCACATATCATATCCGTGGGCGATGCAATGGCTATAGGCAATGATGATGGAAGATCCGGGGAAGGCTTCCGCCTCGAGAATGGTCTTGAGGGCATGGACATCATTGGCCCCCATCGCGATCTGTGCTACATAGGCGCTTCCATGGGCAATGGCCTGCATGGCGAGGTCTTTTTTGCCGGTTGTCTTACCCTTCACGGCAAATTTGGCACTGGCACCAATGGGAGATGCTTTTGATTTCTGGCCACCGGTATTGCTATACACTTCCGTATCCATAACCAGGATATTGACATTTTCCCCGGTACTTAATACGTGATCCAGTCCGCTAAAGCCAATATCATAAGCCCAGCCATCGCCACCAACGATCCAGATCGATTTTTTCTCCAGGAACTCGGCGATCTGATACAAACGATAGGATTCTTCAGTTTGTATGGCGCGCAGGCGTTTCTTCAGTTCATTTACATTCTTGCGCTGGTCGATCAGTTCAGTTTCATTTCCTTCCGCATTCCTGAGGATGGCATCGGTTAGTTCGCTGCCTATTTCCTCACGCAACATGCGGAGTAGCCTGAAGGCCATTTCGCGTTTTTTATCGGTAGCCAGTTTGATACCCAGGCCAAATTCGGCATTGTCCTCAAAGAGGGAGTTGGCCCAGGCCGGACCATGACCGTCATGGTCGGTGCTCCAGGGTGTGGTTGGCAGGTTGCCGCCAAAGATGGAGGAACAACCGGTGGCATTGGCCACAATCATGCGATCGCCAAACAACTGGGTGAGCAATTTAAGATAGGGTGTTTCCCCGCAACCAGAACAGGCACCAGAGAATTCAAACAGGGGTTCCAGTAATTGCGAACCCTTTACCGTTCCTTTATTGACCCTTGTGCGGTCGATATCAGGCAGTGACAGGAAGAAATCCCAGTTCTTCTTCTCATTTTCCTTAAGTGGTTCCACATCCATCATATCAATGGCTTTGTGGCCAGGTTCGGATTTACTTTCGATGGGACAAACCTCTGTACAGAGTTTACATCCGGTACAGTCTTCCACAGCCACCTGAAGGGTATAGGCCTCTTTATCTTTATAGAATTCCTTACCGATAGGATCGGTATGTTTGAAGAAAGCGGGGGCATCTGCCAGCCAGTCGCGGTCATATACTTTCACGCGAATGGCGGCATGGGGACAAACAAAATAGCATTTGCCACACTGGGAGCACAGGCTGGCATCCCAAACCGGTACCTGATCGGCAATGTTTCGTTTTTCCCATTTGGTGGTACCTGAAGGATAGGTACCATCGACGGGGAAGGCACTTACCGGAAGTTCATCGCCTTCCCCGGCAATGATTTTACCCAGAACCTGTTGAACAAAATCGGGAGCATCGACCGAAACCGGTGCCTCGATTGGCATGTCACCTGTGTTATACGCACTGTAATCGATACGGTGCAGGTTATCCAGTGTCATGTCAACAGCCTGGTAGTTCTTCTGCACAACGGCCTCGCCTTTGCGGCTGTAGGTCTTTTTGATGGCAGATTTAATATACTGGATGGCCAGGTCCCTGGTCATCACATTGGAAATGGCAAAGAAGCAGGTTTGAAGAACGGAGTTGATCCTTGAACCCATTCCCGCTTCGCGAGCAACCCTAGAGGCATTTATGGAATAAAACTTAAGCTGCTTGTGGATGATCTCTTCCTGAATTTTCTTAGGAAGGTGTTGCCATACCTCCTCCGATTCATACGGGGCATTTAGCAGGAAGGTGGCGCCTTTTTCCGCATACCTCAGTACATCATACTTCTTGAGGTAGTTAAAATGGTGACAGGCCACAAAATTGGCCGAGTTGATCAGGTAGGTTGATTGGATAGGATGCTCGCTGAAACGAAGGTGGGAAACGGTGAGCGAGCCCGATTTCTTGGAATCATAAACAAAATATCCTTGCACATAATCATCGGTCACTTCCCCTACGATCTTGATGGTATTTTTATTGGCCCCTACGGTACCATCTGCGCCAAGACCATAGAACAGGCCACGGAACAGGTGCTTGTCTTCCAGTGAAAAATCTTTGTCCCATTGCAGGCTGGTATGGGTCACATCATCTTCAATACCAATGGTAAACCCATTCTTGGGTTGTTCCTTTTTCAGTTCATCATACACGGCCAGTACCATGCCGGGGTTGAATTCTTTGGAGGCAAGTCCATAGCGACCACCGGTAACCAGGGGCATGGGTTTGTTCCAACCACTGTGAAGGGCGTTGATGACATCCATGTAAAGAGGTTCGCCAATGGCGCCGGGTTCTTTGCAACGGTCCAGCACGGCGATTTTCTTAACGGAAGCCGGAAGTGTTTGGATAAAATCAGCCACAGAGAAAGGTCTGTACAGGTGGATATTGAGGTAACCCACTTTTTCGCCTTTGGCGTTGAGGTATTCAGTTACTTCATGAACTGGACCGGTACCGGAGCCCATGATGATGATCACGCGCTCGGCCTCTGGGTGTCCATAATAATCAAAGAGTTTATAGCTGCGTCCGGTCAGCCTGGCAAATTCCTCCATGGTAGCTTTCACGATACCGGGGGCATCGTCGTAATATTTATTAGCGGCTTCACGGCTTTGGAAGAAAACATCGGGGTTTTGAGCGGTACCACGCACAAAGGGGTGCTCGGGGTTGAGGGCGCGTTTGCGGTGTTTGCTCACGGCTTCCTCATCGATCAGCGCCTTGATCACGTCATCCGGGATCACTTCCACCTGGTTTAATTCATGGGAAGTACGGAAGCCATCGAAAATATTGAGGAAGGGGACCCGGGCTTTCAGGGTGGCCGAGGTGGCGATCATCGCCATATCCATGGCCTGTTGGGGGTTGTTGCCAAACAACATGGCAAAACCACTGGCGCGGGTAGCCATTACATCACTATGGTCGCCAAAGATGGAAAGCGCATGGGCGGCCAGGGTACGTGCGGCGATATGGAAAACAGCCGGGGTCAGTTCACCGGCAATCTTGTACATGTTGGGGATCATCAGCAGCAAACCCTGCGAGGAAGTAAAGGTGGAGGCCAAAGCCCCGCCTTGAAGGGCGCCATGGATGGCACCGGCGGCACCAGCCTCACTCTGCATTTCAATAATCTTGGGAACCTCCCCATAAATATTGGTCTGTCCGTTACTGCTCCATTCATCTGCCCATTCGCCCATCGGGGAGGACGGGGTGATCGGGTAAATGGCGCATACTTCGCTGGTTTTGTAGGCAATATAAGAAGCCGCCTCATTGCCATCCATGATGGCTTTGACCACTTCCTTCTGCCCCGGTTCTGCATTTTGCTGGATCGCTTTGGTTATCGTTTCCATTACAAAGAAGTTTTTGATGAAAGAGGAGGCTAAAGTAGAATTTAGCCCGGGGGGCAAGGGTGAGATAGGTCAGTCGAAATGCTGATTTTTGCGATTTGGTTAACCGCCAAGGCATAAAG
>JAYRZH010000082.1:0-14004 GCA_041916555.1 Chitinophagaceae bacterium
CAGAAAAGCCGCAGTGGAGAAACTTAGGGAAGATGGATTATTGGTAAAAGAAGAGGAATACCAAACTCGCATGGGTTATTCCCAGCGAACCAATGCCGTGGTAGAACCCCGCATCTCCACACAGTGGTTTGTAAGAATGAAGGAATTGGCTGAACCCGCCCTCAGGGAAGTAACGGAGGGCCGGATCCGGATCCATCCCGGTGATAAATTTTTAGCCACCTATAAATACTGGCTCGAGAATGTAAAAGACTGGTGTATCAGCCGTCAATTATGGTGGGGCCAGCAGATTCCTGCCTGGTATACGCCAACGGGTGAATTTGCCGTGGCCGCTACCCGTGAGGAAGCCTTTGCTAAATTATCAGCGGCACAGCATTCGAATTTTACTATTGATCAACTCACCCAGGATCCCGATGTCATGGACACCTGGTTCTCTTCCTGGCTCTGGCCTATTGAAGTATTTCATGGCATCACCGATCCTGGAAACAAAGACATCAATTACTATTATCCTACTTCGGTACTGGTTACCGGTCAGGACATCATATTTTTCTGGGTGGCCCGTATGATCATGGCAGGCATGGAATACAAACACCAGAAACCTTTTAGTGATGTGTATTTCACCGGAATGGTTAGGGATAAGCAGGGAAGAAAAATGAGCAAGAGCCTGGGAAATTCCCCCGATCTGCTGGAGCTGATCGATAAATATGGCGCCGATGCGGTTCGGTTTGGGATTATGATCTCCTCCCCTGCCGGAAATGACCTGCTGTTTGATGAAGCCACACTGGAACAGGGACGAAATTTTAATAACAAGATCTGGAATGCCCTGAAACTGGTGCGGATGTGGGGACAGCAAAAAAGCCCGGACGCAGAAACTGATAACTCCTTTGCCGTTACCTGGTTTGAGCACCGTTTGAAACAGGCGCAGGCGGAAGTTAATGAACTGATGAAAGATTTCAGGTTGAGTGAAGCTCTCAAGACTATCTATTCACTCATCTGGGATGATTTCTGCTCCTGGTATCTCGAATGGGCCAAGCCTGCTTACGGGCAACCCGTATCTGCCAGTCTGTATGACAAGACCATTTCCTACTTTGAGCAATTACTGCAATTGCTCCACCCATACATGCCCTTTGTCACCGAAGAGATCTATCATCTGTTGAAGGAGCAATCCAATGATCTTTGTATCACCCAATACAATACCCCCGCTCAGGCAGACAAAGCCATCCTGCACCAGGGAAAATTACTGCAGGATGTTATTTCCGCTTTGCGTGATGCGCGTAACCGGCAGCAGCTAAAACCCAAAGACCCGATTGAACTGTTGATCCAAACGGATGAAGAAAGTAGCTACCAGGTAATTGAAGCCATTCTGGGCAAACAGGTAAATGCCAGCGTTGTAGGTTTTGGGGCGCAGCCTAAGCCTGGTTCCATTACGGTGGTGGTAAACAAAGACCGCTTCTTTATTTTCACCGGGCAAACACAGGATAGCGCTGCCCATAAGGAGGAGTTGGTAAAAGACCTGGAATATTATAAAGGATTTCTGGCTTCGGTAGAAAAGAAACTGCAAAACGAAAAATTTGTAGCAAATGCCAAGCCTGAGGTTGTGGAGAGTGAGAGAAAGAAAAAGGCCGACGCGGAAGACAAGATCAGGACAATACAAGAGACCTTGAGTTCCATGAAATAAAACCTACCACGGAGGCACAGAGACACAGAGTTGCTTTGTATAATTCACGTGAACTACCCGTGAAAAATACGGTTATTTAGCCGGGTTATTTTAAGAAACCCAATACTCTCACTTCTTAATTTTAGGAATGGATATAAGGGAGTTAAATTGGGTCACCCAGGAAATTGTTGATTCTTGTTTCCAGGTTCATAAGGAATTAGGTCCCGGATTAATGGAAAGCGTTTATCAGAAATGCCTTTCGATAGAATTAAAGGAAAGGGAAATAGAGTTCTTGGAACAAGCGAAGCTGCCAGTTTTTTACAAAGGGGAAGACATTGGGCTTGACTTTAGAATGGATTTTGTTGTTGAAGAGTCAGTAATTATTGAGATTAAGTCTATTGAAAGTATTCACCCAATTCACCAGGCTCAGATTATTAATTACCTCAAGATATCAAACCTACCACTGGGCTTGCTTATAAATTTCAATGTCCCAATAATTAAAAATGGGATTAAACGATACATTAACAATCCAAAAGATAAATAAAACTCTGTGTCTCTGCGCCTCTGTGGTTTCAAATTCCCTGGCCTCTGCGTTAAAAAACTTACCTGGGTATAATCGCCACCGGCAAGATAATTTCAAAGAATGTATCTCTTTTTCGGCTTTGTAAAAAGAGATCATCATCCAGTAAGTAACTCACTCTGAAACCAAAAGTCAGTTCATACTGGTTCCACCATTTGGTATCAAAGAAAAACTCGGCGCCGGTACTCCGCAGGTCAAGGGATAATTTCTTATTATTTGAAAACACCCTCTGAATATCATAAAACCCATTTCCCCTCACCCTTTTGATATATAGTATATTGGCAAAGCCCCAATCGGGGTAAAACAAAGGCAAATGATAATTGGCTGAAAGTTTCCACATTCGTGAAAAGTAATAATCGGTAAACCCTCTTGATCCTGCCAGGCGATTGGCAAACAACGCATAGGTTGTATCTCTTTGTTGAAACCCGCCACTTAATACCAGGGAATGGGTTTGCAATAAACCGGGGAGGTAAATATTTCCCGTGGCCAGAAACTGGTATCCTTTAAACCTGGTTACGGCATAACGATGCTGGATCAAGGTATTTAATCCAAACCGGGGATAAATATGTTGTCTAGCCTGCTGGACTTGCATACTCCCGCTTAGATAATGATGCAGGTAAGTAAAGCTGCCGGTACTAAAGTTGTTTTTATTGGCACCCGTATTAAACTCATTGCGTAAAAAATAATTGGTCCCCAGGTTGAGAAACCGGTAAAACCTACCAGAGGTAAAGTTCAGCGGCACATTCAACCCGATCCTGGTATCAAGCTGGTTCCATAGCCTGAGTTGGTTGCCGATAGAATCCTGTCTGGCAAAAGTTAGTTGGGTACCGGCGCTCAAGTAGGGAAACCAGGCGCCAAAGGTTTCGGAAAATCCAATGGCATGGGTCTTTTCATTTTGATTATACAGGTAAAAGATTTCCGACTCCAGGGTATTGAGTACATTGTTTCCATACAAGGAGAACCGAAACTCAGGGTCTTCATAATAAGGTCGCCAGCTATGAAAATTAAACAGCCTCGTAGCCTGCGGGTATTTTTTCTCGGAGAACCGGATCGAAGGGGCTTCCTGTAAAAAATAGGACAACCCATCCTGGGTTCCGCCTACCGGAAACCGGAGTAAGGGACTTCCATTTGCCCCCATCATTATCTTGCCTCCTTCCTTCTTTAACCCCTGTCTGACCAACCTGTATCCTTCAGCCGTAAACTGGGAAAACACTGCGGTATCGCCTTTTACATTGACAAAATAATATCCCCCACCACCCTGGGTGATGCTTCTTATTTCTTTTTCATCCAGTGAAACTTCGTATAGGTCATCATTCCCCTGGTAGGAGGCGGTGAAATAGACCTTACCATTGGTCACTTGTGGATATCCCAATACGGCATAGCCTGGTTGGGTCAACCAATCAATGAAGCCTGTTTCTATGGTGATCCTTCCCAGGGCCATTTGCCCGTTTGCCATACGAATAGCCGAAACAAGGTGATCATTGTCGATAAACTTTGGGTCGGTAAACACATAGGCATTTTCATTGGGCAATGCCTTAATCAATTTACCATCCGTAGTGGACAGGATATGCAGGGCATTTCCGCCATCGGTGGTTTGCTCCACCGCCACAATGGTATTTCCATCGGGAGAGATATCGGGGGTAAAATAACGGCTCTTTTTGGTCAGGGATCGTTGTTTTCCGGTCCGGGTGTCAAGCAACCTTACCTCGCTGTAATCACGCCAACCCCAACGGACAGCCGGTCGATAAGCGGCATAAACTATTTGGCCGTTGCGATAGCTAAACTGCTCTTCAATGGAAAGGTCCCGGGCCCTGATCAGCCGGGAACGGCCACCCTGCACCAACCGGAAAACGGGGCGGTGCCGGTAGGTATTCCGAAGCACAAAAATGGAATCATCGCCTGCCTGGTAGGGAAAAAGATCATTTTGCACATATCTTTTTTGGACCGGCAGGATATTGGACTGGCCCTGATTGGCAACAGGCATTTCTATTTCCTTGTAAAAATCAAAGGCCTCACGGGTAAAGGTTTTGAAATTCACCCCCGCATGGGTTTGTACCGCTTTTTGAAAAGGATAGAACAACCCTTTATAGGCGCTGGCGTCATGGGTCACCTTTCCCCAGAACTGGGAGCCGTATCTGGAATACCCGTAATTTACCAGCAGGTATCCCAGAGGATAATGGGAGGGAACAAAATCTTTCAACGACCCATTCCGCAATTTCATCCAGCTATAGTTCTTTCCGGCTTTCCATAGCGATGGATATTGATTCAGGAAAAAAGGGATACGCCCCCTTCCCTGTTGGGATAATCTGGTTTCATTATACACCGCGTCACCTTCATAAAACCAATCCGGAACAGAGGCATTGACTGCAACAGCCAAACCTTCTTCTCCAAACAAACTATACATGAGTTGGCTTAAGCCATTCCGAAAATTATTGTATTGCTGAATATGTCGGTATTCATGTATGGCCAGGGCATCCACCCAATTCAGACTGCCAAGTTCAAAATTGTTCAAGGGGGTATTGAGATAAAATTCACTGCGATAAGGGCCAAGTCCGACATAACCATTGGAAATGGTGGACTGGTTTTGCAATACCACATCTACTTTTCTCAGTTTTTTCCCCAGGGATGTGGCGCTGTCGCGGGCCATGGCATAAACCAGTGAGGCCACCCGACGGGCACGAGGTTCTTGTCCAACCGGAAAAATGACCCTAACCGTGTCGGTGTCGATCTGTTTCCATTTCAGCGAAGGAGGATTGCCCCCAAACTCCTGGCTGGAAGCATGCTGGGAAATGATGAAACAAAGAATTAAAAAAAAGGAATATGAAAACTGTTTATATGGCCGGGGCATGAAGTCTGAATTTAATGGTAAATTACAACTTTAATAGAAGTTGATATGTCCAGCGATTTTCTTTCCTCCGTCAGGAAACAATTTGCCTATTATAAACAATTAGGCGATAAAACCTTTGAGCAGGTAAAGGATGAAGATTTGTTTATCCGCTTTAATGAAGATAGCAACAGCATGGCCACCATTGTAAAGCACATGTGGGGAAATATGTTGTCGCGCTGGACGGA
This sequence comes from Chitinophagaceae bacterium, assembly GCA_041916555.1. Lineage (GTDB taxonomy): Bacteria > Bacteroidota > Bacteroidia > Chitinophagales > Chitinophagaceae > SpSt-398. The sequence goes on from JAYRZH010000082.1 coordinate 5,307, forward strand.
TATTTTTTCTTCGGATGGCGAAAAGGAATGGCGTGACAGGGAAGGCGAATTTGAAACCCCGGTCACCAGCCGGGTGGAAATGCTCCAAAAATGGGAGGAAGGCTGGTCTTGTCTATTCCGGACCCTTGATTCATTGACCCCCGAAGATCTTGAAAAGATCATCTATATACGAAACCAGGGGCATACCGTGATGGAGGCGATCAACCGCCAACTGGCCCACTACCCCTATCATGTTGGACAGATCGTTTTTATTGGAAAGGTCCTTGCCAAGGAGGGCTGGAAATCCTTGTCCATCCCCAAGGGGCAATCGACCCAGTATAACACGGATAAGTTCTCGCAACCCCGGACAAATACCCATTTTACCGACGAGTACCTAAAGCAGAATAAGAAAATATGAGGAAGAAATTAGGCGCCATATTCCCATCCGATTTTAAACTAAGCACCCTGTTCACGGACTTCTTCCATTCGGAAAAATCAGGTGGGCTGCTGCTGATAGCCTGCACCGTGATCTCCCTGCTCCTTGCCAACTCCTCTATTGGCGAGCAGTACATTCATTTCTGGCATGAAAAAGCAGGAGGACTGTCAGTCGAACTTTGGATCAATGATGCCCTGATGGCGGTCTTCTTCCTGTTGGTTGGGCTTGAAATTGAGCGTGAATTGTATATAGGTGAGTTATCTGATAAAAGAAACGCGATGTTGCCTGTTATGGCCGCATTGGGTGGCATGCTAATGCCGGCGCTTATCCATTTTGGTTTTAACCATGGGCAACCCACTGTGAATGGATATGGGATACCCATGGCAACGGATATCGCATTTGCCATAGGTATTCTGTCGATCGCCGGCAACCGGGTGCCCCCGGCTTTGAAGATTTTTCTTACCGCATTGGCGATCATCGATGACCTTGGCGCCATCCTGGTGATTGCAATCTTTTACACCCAGGATCTGAACCTTCTCTATCTTTTTTCCGGGATCGGATTGTTTATAGGGCTGTATGTAATGGGTCGAATGGGTGTTCAGAAACTGGTTTTCTTTCTTGTACCAGGGGTACTCTTATGGTATTGTTTTTTCAGATCAGGGGTCCACGCCACCATCAGCGGGGTATTGCTGGCATTTGCCATCCCATTTGGAAAGGGGGGCGATAATTCTCCTTCCTCTCGGTTACAGCAATTTTTGCATGTGCCCGTTGCCTTTATAATACTTCCCCTGTTTGCGCTGGCCAATACCGGCATTGTGATAGCCAAAGATTTTCACCATTCCTTATTGACGAAAAACAGCCTGGGCATTATGGCAGGCCTGGTATTGGGAAAACCGATTGGTGTATTTGCCTTTGCCTGGTTATCTGTTAAAATCGGACTGGCTTCCCTGCCTTCTGCAGTGAATTGGAAGAATATTCTGGCCGTTGGGGTGCTGGCCGGTGTTGGGTTTACCATGTCCGTGTTTATTACCTTACTGGCTTTTTCATCCCCAGACCTGGTTGCTGAATCTAAAATCGCCATCCTGCTCAGTTCCCTGGTTTCAGGTTTAATTGGCCTGATATTTCTCCTGGTGATTTTCCGAAAAAGACCCGAAAATCAATAAAAGACCATCATGCCCATTTTTCGGTTTGTGTAAAAAGTTGAGAGACGGCATCTTCTCCTAAAACACGTTTATGAGAATCCGGATGCTTGTATCAACTCTTCTGGTCGCTATTTCCGTGACCGCGCAACCGCGAAACAGCCTGAAAACTTCGATAGAAAAAGTGACCCTGTACCTGGAAGGCGCCCAGGTGGAGCGGTTGTACAAAGGGCCTGTAGGCCAGGGAAAAATGACCCTTTCATTTGAAAATATCTCCCCGTATATCGACAAGCAGAGTATTCAGGTACAGGCAGATCCTTCTATCGTGATCCACTCCGTACTGCACCAGATCAATTTTATGACAGAACAGGAAAAAAGGGATGAGATTTCCCTGCTGGAGGAAAAGAAAACAGGGCTGGAAGAAAAAATTGCCACGGAAAAAAACCTGCTGGCCATCCTGGCCCAGGAAGAAACCTTGCTGACAAAAAACCAGGAAATTGGCGGAAATAACGGCATCAAGGTGGCCGATCTGAGGGATGCGGCCGATTTTCAGCGGGCACGTCTCACCGAGATCTTTCAGAAAAAACAGGAAGCCAATCAACATATACGTAAACTGGAAGGGGAATTATCCAAACTGGTGCGACAGTTGGTTGAACTAAACCAGAAGAAAGACCAGTTTACCTCAGAAGTATTGGTATCCGTGGAAAGCAAGACTGCCTCCCCGGTTACGATCACTATAAAATACCTGGTGATGAACGCCGGTTGGAAACCAAGTTATGATGTACGGGTGAAGGATATATCCCAGCCCGTGGACCTGTCCTATAAAGCCAATGTGTTTCAACAATCCGGGGAAGAATGGAAAAATGTGAAGCTATTTTTATCAACCGGCAACCCCACCGCGAAAGGCGATAAACCCGAACTGATGCCCTGGTACCTCAGGTACAATACTTTTCCTATACGCCCTATCGTGCAGCAAGGCCTTGTTGGGGGGGATTATGTATCGGGAAGGATAACAGACGACAAAGGTCAACCATTGATGGGTGTGACCCTGATGGTAAAAGGAACCACCCAGCATGCGGCCACCGATGCGCAGGGCAATTTCCGCCTCAGGGTTGACCAGAACAGGTCTGCCATCACGGCCAGCATGGTCGGGTATGACCTGATGGAGTTTCAGGCCTCCAAAGGAAGCGTGGTAAATATTGCGATGGTTCCAAAGAATATGTCCCTGGAAGAGGTGGTAGTGATAGGGTATGGCACTTCCAGATCTGGAGGAGATGACGAAAATTATAAGGAAACCAACTACAGAAAGAAACAAAGCCAGACGGGAATATCCACGGTGACCACTTACCAGCCCACCACTGTGGTTTATGAAATCAAAGAACCCTACTCTGTACCCAATGATGGAAAAACCTATACCGTTGAAATTGACGGGTATGAACTGAATGCCAGTTATGAATACTATGCCGCCCCAAAACTGGAGCCAGATGTTTACCTTACAGCCAATATCATTGACTGGCAGGAACTCAACCTGCAACCCGGAGAAGTAAACCTCTTTTTTGAAAACAATTATCTTGGTCAATCCTTCCTGGATATATTCAATGCCGGGGATACATTAAAACTGTCTTTGGGCCGTGACAAAGGCGTAGTGGTAAGGCGTACACTGCTAAAGGAATTTAGTTCGCGGAAGTTTTTGGGAAGCAATAAAACAGACAGCCGTCTTTATGAGATCACTGTTCGCAACAACAAGAACCAACCGATCTCTATCACCATCGAAGATCAGTTACCTGTCAGCACCGATAAGGAAATAGAGGTAAGGGAGAAGAAATATGATGGCGCCAAACTGGATACTGAAACCCAGAAGCTGACCTGGCAATTTACCCTGGAAACCAAAAAAGAGAACAAACTCCAGGTGGGGTACGAGGTAAAATACCCGAGGGATAAGGTTTTATATCTGGACTGAAGAGAAGTAAATAAGTAATAGGAAATAAAAAAGGAATGAGTAAGTAAAGTCCTCATTCCTTTTTTTATTCTACATGGCTAACTTCTTATTTATTCATCAATTCCCCGATCGGCTTCCCAATCGCCCCATTTGGCATTTGAATACGTAACAACGCTGCCAGTGTTGGAGCGATATCAGTCATATAGTATTGATTGGTAGAGCGGCCTTTTTTGATGCCCCATCCCATCCATACCAGAGGGATATGGGAATCATAAGGATACCAGGAGCCATGGGTGGTGCCTGTTTTCCCACCATAAAAGTAGCCAGGTTTTAATATTACCTGAATATCCCCTCCCCTTTTGGCATTATACCCTTTGACAAACATTTCCTTTACTTCCGCAGGCAGGTTGGCCTCGCTGATCTCGGCATTATCAAAGGCATACAGCACCCCATCATTTTCCATTAACCGGTGGATGATAAATTCTTTTATGTCATCCATGTCAATATCTGCGCTGTCAATGGCTTTGTTGTTCAGGTATATCTGGTAGTTAGCGGCATCCAGAATAATGTTTTTGATCCCAAATTTTTGTTCCAGGGCTTTTTGCAGGTCGCCGGTAGCTGAGGCAAGGGTGGCCGCAGGGATTTTATGGGCTTGCAGGAAACCGGGCACATGTGCCACGGCATGATCCGCCGTGAGGAATACAGTGTATTGACCTTTCCCTACTTTGACATCCAGGTAGGAAAAGAAGGAGGCCAGGTCACGGTCGAGGCGAAGGTATCCGTCTTCGGATTCTATGGAATTGGGACCAAACTGGTGTCCGATATAGTCGGGAGAGGAAAGGCTGACCGCCAGAATATCCGTGATATTGTCGGCACCCATGGCTTCATTTTCTATGGCACGACGGGCAAAATCAAGGGTCATGGAATTTCCGTAGGGGGTGGCAGCAATGACCCCATAATTCTTCCCGGCCTGCGAAGCCAGTTCATGAGGAAAAACAGGCTTGGCTTCATGAGCGTATTTACCTTCATACATGGCATCGTCCAGATCGCTCTGAACATAAGTGGCGAGTGGGTAGAGGGTATTCCAATTTAGTTTATAAAAGGAGTCAACGATCTTTCGATCATTGAATGTATTGACCCAGCGGGGAAGGCTCTCCATGTAATAGGTACTGGTAACCCAGTTTCCCGAACGGGTATCATACCAATAGGCGGCGTTGGCGGAATGACCAGCCGGTAAGATCCCACCCCTGTCTTTAATGGCGATACCAATGGCCTTGCCCCGGAAATTGGTGGCCAGTCTAAGCTCATCACAAATAGTCGTGGCCCACAGGTTCCTGGGCGATTGGGGCTCTGCCTTATCGGATCCGCCGATGGTTTTGACTGACTTGTCTTCTGTGCAATACACATCCCTTCCAAGGGACTTATCATACCATTCATTTCCCATAATGCCATGAATGGCCGGAACCGATCCGGTATAGGCGCAGGTATGACCGGCAGCCGTAACGGTTTGGGCATAAGGGATCAGGGTATTTTCACAACTAAACCCTTCTCCCAGCATTCTCCTGAACCCACCGGTGCCATACCGGTCACTAAAACGGTAGAGGTAATCCCAACGCATCTGATCCACCACGATACCCACTACTAACCTGGGCCGGGCAGGCACAGGTGCGGTTTGGGCCATGGCAGATAAAAAGGGGAGCAGAAAAAGCAAACTGAGCAAACGGGATCTCATGTTGAAATGTTTGGCCGAAATTAAGGATTTGAGCCGGAAACAGGACTGGTTTTGAATAAGTTAATATGCCAGTGGGAGGCTAAAATTATCAACCCGGATCACCCTGAAAAAACTTACCTTTGCGCCATTTGAAACCCTTCAAATTACTGGAAAAATATGGGAGATATATTTGAAAGACTGGTCAAGAATTATGGCCCGATCGGGCAACACCGTAAACAGGCACATGGTTATTTTGCCTTCCCCAAACTGGAAGGTGAAATCAACAGCCGGATGAATTTCCGGGGAAAGGAAAAAATCGTTTGGAGTCTTAACAACTATCTGGGTCTGGCCAATCACCCCGAAGTTAGAAAAGCCGATGCCGACGCCACCGCGCAGTTTGGTCTGGCCTATCCCATGGGTGCCCGGATGATGAGTGGCAACAGTAATTACCACGAACAACTGGAAAAAGAACTCGCTGAGTTTGTCCATAAACAAGATGCTATCCTGCTGAACTATGGTTACCAAGGGATGAGCAGCCTGATTGATGTGTTGTGCAGCCGTCACGACGTGATCATTTATGACGCCGAAAGCCATGCCTGTATCATTGATGGGTTGCGCATGCATGCCGGTCACCGGTATGTGTTCAAGCATAATTATATGGCCTATATGGAAAAAAAACTTCAGCGCGCCACTGCCCTGATTGAAAAGCAAAAGGCCGGCGGGATCCTGCTGATTACCGAAGGGGTATTTGGCATGGCCGGCGACCAGGGCAAACTGAAAGAAATTGCGGATTTGAAAAAAACCTATTCCTTCCGTCTCCTGGTGGATGATGCGCATGGCTTTGGAACCCTGGGTAAGACTGGGGCCGGTGCCGGAGAAGAACAAGGGGTACAGGATCAGATCGACCTGTATTTTTCCACCTTTGCCAAATCCATGGCTTCCATCGGTGCTTTTATTGCCGGTGATGCGCAGATCATTGATTATATCCGTTACAATATCCGTAGCCAGATCTTTGCTAAAAGTCTGCCCATGCCCCTGGTATTGGGTAACCTCAAAAGGTTGGAACTGCTGCGCACCAAACCCGAACTAAAGGCCAAACTTTGGTCAAATGCCCTCAAACTGCAGAATGGCTTAAAAGAAAGGGGCTTTGACATTGGCAATACCGACTCCGTTGTTACCCCGGTATATATGAAGGGAGGAGTGGAAGAAGCCACGGCCATGGTGATGGACCTCCGCGAGAACTATAATATCTTCTGTTCGATCGTGGTTTATCCCGTAATCCCCAAAGGGCATATCATTTACCGCCTCATCCCCTCTGCCGCTCACAATGATGAGGATATCGAACTGACCCTGAAAGCTTTTGAAGAAACCAAAAAGAAACTGGATGCCGGCGCCTACAAAGTAGATGCCGTACCGGATATGGCTGAGGCAAAAGCCTAAAGACCGATCAATAACTAACAAAGGCGCAGAGACGCGGAGATATTGTTTTCTTCCTTGTCTTTGCGCCTCTTTGTTATACAAAAAAAAGAACCCCCGAATTACTCCGGGGAGCCCTAATCAAAAACCATTAACCATTAAACCTTATCCTATGAAAATTCGTTGCTAAGTAAGTTAATAATTAAGAAACATACACGCGCAGCAAGATGTTTTTATGCCCGAAAAGGATAATTTAGACGTAGATTTTATAATTATTGATTTATATCAATGTCTCAACAGTATTTTGTAGATGATATTCTACAAAACACTTAGAAGATAACTACTACACACTTACTTAATACAAGAATTGAATGAGTCAGAAACCGGATGAAAATAAAAAGAAGGGCTTGCACCGGATCGCGGTGGCCATTACCGGCGCCAGTGGGTCGGTGTATGCAAAATGCCTGTTGGATAAGCTGGTTCAGTTAAAGGACCAGTGGGAGGATGTATCCGTGGTGATGTCGGACAATGCCAAAGACGTATGGACCACAGAGCTGGGAAATCAGGAGTTTTTAAATTACCCATTCCGTTTTCTGGAAAAAAATGATTTTTCAGCGCCTATGGCTTCCGGATCGGGGCGGTATGGTACTATTATCATTGTTCCATGCTCAATGGGTACGCTGGGCCGGATTGCTTCCGGCATTTCCAATGATCTCGTTACGCGGGCCGCTGACGTTATTCTGAAAGAACGAAGAAAACTGATCTGTGTAGTGCGGGAAACACCGTATAATCTTGTTCATATCCGGAACATGGAGGCGGTGACACTTGCGGGGGGGATTATATGTCCTGCCACACCCTCATTTTACAGTCGCCCACAAACGATTGAGGAGGTTGCAGCCACCGTGGTTGACCGGGTGCTTGACCTGGCCGGACTGGAACAAAAGACTTTCCGTTGGGGAGAATAGACCCTATCTGGATCAGCGAAGATCGATCACTTCCACACCTGGGTATTTCTTGACATCAAATACAAACAAGGTATCTGCCAGTGTTGTATTGGGTGTCATTGTATTTACCGAGTACACGTAGGTACTACCGCCTTTTTCCAAAACCTTGGTGCTGCTGATCGTTTTGGCAGCTTTGTCCACGGAAATATACACTTTATGGAAGGGGCGAGTTTTATCAGTTGGGGTCATTTCAATTTCCTGAATGGTCTTTGTCCCTACTTTCTTTTCACCGTTCAGTTTATAAAGGAAATCCTTATCGTAAAAATTGGTAAATAATTTCTGTGGTGTGATGGAATTGCCACTGGCGTCCAGTTTAGTAATGGTCACTTCGTTGGCGGAATTATCATAGGTCCACACATTTGAGCCATCACAGAAGATTTCCTGTCCTACAAAACTTACCCGGTATTTATTCCCCTTCATGTAAACCGTCCCGTTTTTAGTGGACAGCACTTTGCCCTGGGCATTTTCAACTTTATAGGTAAAGGTGGATTTCAGCGTTTTAAAGGTCTTGAATTTGGCGCTCACCGCGTCCAGTACTTTCTTGGCCTCGGGGTCATTGGTTGCCGGTTTGGTTTGAGCCCAACTTGTACATACCACGCTGATCATCAATAAGATCGTCCACATTGACTTCATTAATCGAGGATTTAAGTCCGCAAAGATACACAAATACGTGTATATGACGGGGTTCGGTGCCCTGGGGTTGTATCTGTTTATAAACTCAGGTTTGAGAGGTGTTGTTCAAGTTCGGCCTCTGTTTTTATCAGTACTTCCCTGGCCTTGCTACCCTGGCTGGGTCCCACCACCCCGGCTGATTCCAGTTGGTCCATGAGTCTTCCGGCCCGGTTGTATCCCAGTTTCATGCGGCGTTGTAGGAGCGAAGTGGACCCGATCTGGTTTTGGACAATCACCCTCGCGGCGTCTTCGAACAGGGAATCCCGGTCATTGATATCAAAGTCTTTGCCCTCCAGGTCTTTCTCATCAATATACTCCGGCAGGAGAAATGCTTGTGGGTAACCTCGCTGGTTGCCAACATGTTCCACCACTCTTTCCACTTCAGGGGTATCTACAAAGGCG
>JAYRZH010000083.1:0-13873 GCA_041916555.1 Chitinophagaceae bacterium
TCAGCGCCGACTGGAGAACCGGATTTGTATTTGGCTTTTTTGTGGAAATGAAGATCGCCGACAAAATGTATTTTCAACCTGAAGCTTTATACTCCTCCATGGGTGGCAAGAATATATCTACCCTTAATGGGGAAAATAATCTCCGGCTGAACTACCTGGCTGTTCCTGTTTCCCTGAAATATGAATTTGCCCCCAAGTTCAAACTGACGGGTGGTGTGCAACTGAGCTGGATGCTCCAGGCCACCAACCTCCGCAACGAAACAAAAACAGATATTACCAACTCCCTCCGCAATAATGATATCGCCCTTCAAGGCGGTCTGGAATTCTGGCCAAGCAACAAGGTTCAGATCGGCGCCAAATACCAGCATGGCCTGAGCGATATCGAATTCTATACCGGCACCAAATCCTTTAACCAGGGTGTGCAGGTGACAGTGGGGGTTAAGTTATAGAATACAGGGATTACACGGATTACGCGGATTTCAGGATAGATACCTGACCCATGCAGATAACTCTTACTATACAGTTGCTCCCAAGGGAGGCAGCCGATGAGGCTGTTATACGATCGGCCATTGCGGCCCATACAGGACGTCGCCTCAAGGATATCACCGGTTTTACCATTCTCAAACAATCACTGGATGCCCGTGGCAGGCAGCCCCGTTTCCAGCTTTCCCTGCAGGCCTATATTCAGGAGCCCTTTGTTACCAGACCCCTCCCCTCTTTTCAGTTTCAGGATGTAACACTGGCAAGAAAAAGAGTGGTTATTATTGGCGCCGGTCCGGCAGGGCTTTTTGCCGCCCTGCACCTGCTTGAAAAAGGAATCAAACCCATTATACTCGAACGGGGAAAGGATATCCGTTCCAGACGGCGTGACCTCGCCCGGCTTAACAAAGAAGGCGTGGTGAACCCCGAAAGCAATTACTGCTTTGGCGAAGGTGGCGCGGGAACCTATAGCGATGGCAAACTTTATACCCGAAGCTCAAAACGGGGTGATATCAACCGGATCCTCAACCTGCTTCACCATTTTGGCGCCGATGAAAGAATCCTTTTCGAAGCCCATCCCCATATCGGCACCAACAAATTACCCGGTATCATTAGCGCCATGCGGGAAACCATTACCGGCTATGGTGGTGAATACCATTTTGAAACCAAAGTGACCGGTTTTGTAAGGGAAAACGGCAAAATAAAATCTGTAATAATCAACGCCGGAAGCCCCATCGAAGCAGATGCTTTTATATTGGCCACCGGTCATTCGGCCAGAGATATTTTTGAACTTTTTTACCGGGATGGAATCCTGATTGAATCAAAACCTTTTGCGCTTGGGGTGCGTGCGGAACACCCGCAGGATATAGTGGACAGGATTCAATACCATTGCCCCTTGCACCGCGATCCTTATCTGCCCCCTGCCTCGTATAGCCTGGTGCAACAAGTACATGACCGCGGGGTATTCTCCTTTTGCATGTGCCCCGGCGGTATTATTGCCCCGGCAGCCACCAGTCCCGGTGAATTGGTGGTGAATGGCTGGTCACCATCTAAACGCAATAACCCTTATGCCAATAGCGGTATCGTGGTGGAGATCCGGGAGAACGACACCCTGCCACCAGATGATTTTGAAAAAGTCATGGGCCTGCCCGTCAGTACCCTGAAAAGCCCCCTGGGGAGGATGTATTTTCAGCAATATGTAGAAAGAAAGTGCTTTGATTCCGGCGGGGGCTTGTTTGTGGCACCCGCACAGCGCATGACGGATTTCTTCCACAAACGCTCATCCTCCACCCTCCCCGGTTGTTCCTATCTGCCAGGTCTGAACAGTGTGAACCTCAATGAAGTGCTGCCCGGTTTTGTAGCCAACACCCTCAGGGAGGGCTTTTTGGCTTTTGGAAAAAAGATGAAGGGGTATTTTACCGAGGAGGCCGTTCTGGTGGCCACGGAATCCCGTACCTCCTCCCCAGTCCGTATCCCCCGAAACCAGGAAACACTATGCCACCCGCAGTACGAAAACCTCTACCCCTGTGGAGAAGGAGCCGGTTATGCCGGCGGGATCGTGAGCGCCGCCATGGACGGCGAACGGGTGGCCGCTGCTATTTTTTAGCCAATTACCATTTCCCTGTAATATTTTTGCCCCGCAAGAGACAAACTAATCAACCCTTGTCAATACCAAACTTGACAAGATCTAATACAACACCTATGGCCCTGCTTGAATTACAACACCTGAAAAAGTATTATGCTACCCAGAAAGCGGTAGATGACATCAGTTTCACCATCGAGAAAGGAACCATCTTTGGACTGCTGGGTCCAAATGGAGCGGGTAAAACCACCCTGCTGCGGATGATCACCGGTATCTTCTACCCGGATGAAGGCCAGGTGATTTTTGATGGAAAACCGTTTGACCCGGTAAATGATATCAAACATATCGGGTACATGCCCGAAGAAAGAGGGTTGTATAAGAAAATGAAGATCGGGGAACAGGCCCTGTACCTGGCCCAATTAAAGGGTTTGGATAAAGGCGAAGCCATGGCAAAGATCAAGGAATGGTTCCTCCGTTTTGAAATGCAGAGCTGGTGGAATAAGAAAGTGGAAGACCTTTCCAAAGGGATGAGCCAAAAACTCCAATTTGTCACTACCGTCCTGCACGAACCCAAATTGATCATCCTCGATGAACCGTTTAGCGGTCTCGATCCGGTAAACAGTAATTTAATTAAAGAAGAGATATTTAACCTGGCAAAGCGCGGCTCCACCGTGATCTTTAGTACCCACCGGATGGAACAGGTGGAAGAAATATGTACCCAGATCGTATTGGTGAACAAAGGGAAAAAGATCCTTGACGGAACCGTTCAGGAAGTAAAACACAATTTCAAGGAACACCTGTTCCGGGTAGGTTTTGAATCAAGCCCAACCCTGAACAACCAGGCTCCTTTTGATGTAGTGGGAACCCAGGACCTGAGCTATGTGATCAAATTGAAAGAGGGCCAGGGACCCAATGCCGCCCTGCAGTATTTTATTCAGAACAATAACCCGGTTATTGCCTTCAATGAGATACTGCCATCCCTGAATGATATATTTATCAAACTGGTGGAAGGGACCCCAACCACCCGGCAATTTGAAACAGCGGCTGTTTAAACCAACCAAAAGCACTCAACCATGAACAAGATATTTATTGTAGCCAGACGAGAATTCCTGACACGGGTGCAGAAAAAGACCTTTCTGCTCAGCACCATCCTGCTGCCCCTGCTCATCTTTGGGTTTTATGCCCTGATCATTTATTTTTCGGTAAAGGGATCAGACACTTATACGATCGCGGTTTCTGACCAGACCAAGACCTTTGAGAAAACCCTGACCAAGAAAGCAGACGATGTGGAATTCCTTTTCCTGAATAATGAAACCGAACAGGGTTTACGGGCAAAGCTTGATAAAAAAGAATTTGACGGATATATTTTCATTCCAAGCCAAAGTGACCCGGGGGGAAAGGACACCATTCGGGTGGTAGCCGGTAAAAAAGCCGGTATCAGCACCATCAACGAAGTGGAAAAACGTTTTAGCAAGGTGATTGAAGAAAGGAAATTGTTATCCCTCAATATCACCCCTTCCCAATTAGACAGTATCCAGAAGAACAATACCCAGGTTAAGTTTGTCAGCAGCAAGGGCGAGGAAGACAGCAAGAGCCGGGCTGGCGTGGCTTATGTAGTGGGATTTGTTTCCGGGTTCCTTATTTATATCATTCTCTTTGTTTACGGTTCCATGGTGATGCGCGGGGTTATGGAGGAAAAAGTAAGCCGTATTTCCGAAGTGATCGTGAGCAGTGTAAAACCATTCCAGTTGATGATGGGTAAGATCATCGGTATCGGAGGTGTGGGCCTGGTTCAGTTCCTGATCTGGGGTATCCTGATCATTGGCCTGCAACTTTTGTTACCCTTTATTTTCCCTGGTTTTGCCGACCAAATGCAGGCCGGGGCTATGCAGTCACCGCAGATGGCACAGGCCGGACAAGCCGTTAAGGAAACCGGTGGAATGGCTGCCTTCTTTGAAGGGTTACGCTATGTGAACTTTAGTTTGCTGGGCGGGGCCTTCCTGTTCTACTTCCTGGGTGGTTATCTTCTTTATTCTTCCTTGTTTGCCGCCGTAGGTAGCGCCGTAAACGAAGACCCGCAGGATGCCCAAAGCCTGCTGCTGCCTGTAACCATGCCCATTATCTTCGCGATCGTCATCATGATGAAAACCGTGAATGAACCCAATAGCGGACTGGCCGTGTTTGGCAGCATGTTCCCGCTTACCTCCCCGATCGTTATGATGGCCAGGATCGCCCATGGCATACCAGATGGAGTTACCTGGACACAATTGATCCTCAGTATGGCCCTGTTGATTGGAGGATTCATGTTTACCACCTGGCTGGCCGGTAAAATATACCGCACGGGTATCCTTCTTTATGGTAAAAAGGTTACCTGGAAGGAAATGCTTAAGTGGATCCGGAAATAGGAGTTTTTTTCCGCGGAGAACAGGAGGATAGGAGTTACACAGAGATTTTTAAATAAGCTGTTAGCAATTGAATTAAAACAAATTGCTGACAGCTTTTTTATTTACCCTGTTACCCGCTTAAATGCGGTAAAATATTTGTTAAATAGGCAAATCATAATTCTTAATACGAAAATAATCGTATTTTTATACGAAGAAACTCGTATTACAAATAAAAAAACCAATTGTATGACAGCAAAGAAATCAACAGGCATTTGGCTCCTGGCTTGCGGGCTGATGCTATCGGGGGCCCTGGCCCTGGTCTCCTGGGGTGACAAGCAACCGCAGGGGCATTTTGGTGGTGACCGTTTTGCCACAGATACCATTCCCGAAAAAAAGGGGACCCGGAGTGAACCCAGGAACATTGAGGAGGCCATTGAAGAAGTGGAGAATGCGCGCCAGGAGTTGAAGCGTACCCTGCAAACCGAGATGGGGCGTATGCAGAAAGAAATGGAGGCACACATGAAGGAGTTTGATGCCCAGCGCATAAAGATGGAGATCGAAAAAAGCCTGAAGGATGTGGATTTTGAAAAGATCAAGAAGGAAGTAAAGGAAAGCCTGGATAAAGCTGAATGGCGTGACAATGGTGAGTTTAAAAAGGAAATGGAAAAGGCTGAAAAGGATTTAGAAAAAGCCCGTGTTGAATTTGAAAAGGCAAAGAATATTGACATGAAGAAGTTGGAAAAGGAGATGGCTGCCGCAAGGGAAGAGATTAAAAATATCGGACCCAGGCTGGAGACAGAATTGAAGAAAGCTGAAAAGGAATTGGAGAAAGCCAAGGAATCATTGAAAGAGACCAAAAATTTTATAGATGGGCTGGCCAAGGCAGGTTTGATTGATAAGGAGAAAGACTACACCATCGAACACAAAGATGGTCAGTTATTCATCAATGGCCAGAAACAACCGGAATCCGTGTATAAGCAATTTGAGGGATACCTGAAAAATCACAAGGAGTTAAAGATCAAGAAGGAGTTGGATAGTTTTCAGGTTAACCACGATAGGGGTGAGGGAGTGATCAGGTTGTAGGTTGAAAATCGACAAAGGCCCTTTTTAAGGGCCTTTGTTATTATTACAGATCACTATTAATTAAATTCAATTCCTTTAATCTCAATCATCATTATTATCCATAAAATGGAAGATGGAAGGAAAGAGTTTTGTTTCGCTGCTGAGCACCATTTCGATATTCATCACAAAGGCCTCATCGGTTTTGATGGCGACATTCTCCCGGGTAACTTTTTTATACCCTTCTTTTTCAAACACAAATTTGTAGGTGCCGGGTTTGAGATCATCAAAGGCATAATTCCCGTTTACATCGGAGATCATCACCTTTTCTTTCTTGGAGGTATAGTAGGCGGTAATGCTCACATCGGAGATGGGCTTCTTGGTACCAGTCTGTACCACGCTGCCATTGATTTCATTGACCTTTTTGCAAGGTGTTTCATTGTTATCAGGCGAGGAGCCTGCTTTGGTCACAGTGGCCGTTAGCAAAGTAACCGCCACAGCGAAGAGACGTAAGCATTTCATGATTCAAGGTTTTCGTTGTTAATGGTTTACTCACTCTTCTATTCACACCTCCTTCAAAATTATAGCATTTTTACCGGATGTTTCAAACCTTCTTCAAACTCTTTTATCATATTTTCTACAATAACCGAGGCCGGTAGTATGTCCCGTATAAGGGCGCTCACCTGCCCAATTTCCAGTTCACCTTCCTCCAAATCCCCCTCGAACATACCCTTCTTGGCCCGGGCTCTTCCCAATATATTTTTTAATTCATCATGCGTAGCGCCGCGCTGTTCAGCTTCTAACACCTGGTCAAAGAATTTATTACGGAGTAGCCTGACCGGGGTAAGTTTCTTCATCATCAACTGGGTGTCTCCCTCCTGGCTGGCTATCACACTGTTTTTAAAATTAATATGTGCCGATGCTTCCTCACTGGCTACAAACCGGCTTCCCACCTGTACCCCTTCCGCGCCGAGTACCATGGCCGCCAGCATCTGTCTTCCGGTGGCAATACCCCCGGCGGCTATAACAGGGATCTTAACGGCACTGACAACGGCCGGTATCAACACAAAGCTGGTGGTCTCTTCCCTTCCATTATGCCCACCTGCTTCAAAGCCTTCGGCTACCACGGCATCACAACCGGCCTGTTCGGCCTTAAGGGCAAATTTGGTACTGCTTACCACATGCACCACGGTGATGCCATGTTCTTTTAACCTGGGTGTAAGCAGGGCAGGGTTTCCCGCACTTGTAAATACGATCTTTACCCCTTCCTCGATTATCACCTCCACATGTTTTTCCAGGTCGGTATAAAGCAGGGGTATGTTTACCCCAAAAGGCTTATCGGTCGCCTCCCGGCACTTACGTACCTGTTCCCGAAAGACATCCGGATACATCGATCCGCTGCCTATGATGCCCAATCCGCCTGCATTGCTGACGGCTGAGGCCAGTCTCCAACCGCTTGCCCATACCATACCAGCCTGGATAAGCGGATATTTTATCCCAAAAAGTTTTGTGATGCGTGTTTCCATAAAAAAATTAACCTAGCCTAGATCGATATCGGTATTGTCCCCAATATTCAGTGTCCGGGTTTCGCCGCAAATACCCGTATCGCTACCGATCAGGGAGCTGTCGAGTACAATATCGATGAGATTGGAAAAAGACCCTATGATGGAATTGCGAATGATCGATGAGTCTACGGTGGTATTCTCACCGATAGATACATTAGGGCCAACAATGGAGTTCTTGATGATACAGCCTTTCCCGATACTCACGGGTGGGATGATCACGGCATTTTCAGATTTATAATCATCTTCGCTTTGGCCGGCAAATTTCTTCAGCAGGGTGGCGTTTGATTCCAGCAGGGTTTCTTTTTTCCCGCAATCAAACCAATTCTCCACACGAAAGGATTTAAACTGGACACCCCGGCGGATCATGCAATCAAGGGCATCGGTAAGGCTAAACTCCCCCCGATTCTTTAATCCCTGATTGATGATATCATCCAGGCATTGGAACATCTGTTCACTTTCCCGGATCTTGTACACTCCCACCAGGGCCATATTGGATTTGGGGATCTGTGGCTTTTCGACCACGTGTTCAATAAACCCGTCGTCATCCATTTCCGCTACCCCAAATTCCCGGGGGTCATCCACTTTTTTTACCCCCAGCATGGAATGGGGTGATTTAAGAACCTCTTTTACATCAAACTCACAGATCGAGTCACCCAGCACCACAAACACTTCATCGGAGCCTACCAGGTTTCTTGCCAGGGTAACGGCATGACCAATCCCCTGCCGGTCAGTCTGATAAACATAAGATGCTTTGATACTGGGATAATGGTCGGTGACAAAATCCTGAATTTTATCCCCCAGGTATCCTACGATGAAAATGAATTCATGGATCCCTGCCTCTTTCAACTGGTCGATAATAATGCCTAACACCGTTTTACCGGCCAGGGGAATGAGCGCCTTGGGTTGTGTATATGTATGTGGACGAAGCTTTGTACCGGCTCCGGCTACTGGAATGATCGCCTTCATTGGTTTTTGTTGATACGAAAAGCACCCGAAAGTAACGAAAAAACAAACAATCGAAAACTTGAAGGATTGAGGGGGTTAGACCGTAAATTTGTGCACCTAAAGAATACAGGGATTACGCGGGTTACACTGATTTCGCGGATTTCACGGAATATTTAAATTATGTATAAAGACAAACTGGTTTTTGATTTAATCAACAAAGAACTGGATCGCCAACGAAATGGCATTGAACTGATCGCCTCTGAAAACTTCACCTCCCTGCAGGTTATGCAGGCCATGGGAACCGTTCCAACCAACAAATACGCCGAAGGGTACCCTGGCAAAAGGTATTATGGAGGTTGTGAAGTGGTGGATGAGATCGAAAACCTGGCCATTGACCGCCTCAAAAAAGTGTTTAACGCCAGTTGGGCCAATGTTCAGCCCCATAGCGGGGCCCAGGCCAATGGCGCTGTTTTTCTGGCTGCACTCAAAGCCGGTGACAAAGTTCTGGGGCTTGACCTGAGCATGGGTGGTCACCTTACCCATGGGAGTCCGGCCAATTTCAGCGGCAAAACCTATCATGCCCTTCATTATGGAGTGACCCGTGATGGTATCGTGGATTATGATCAAATGGAAGCGATCGCCACCAGCGAGAAACCCAAGATGATCATTTGCGGCGCTTCGGCCTATAGCCGTGACTGGGATTATAAACGCATCCGGGCCATTGCCGACTCAATCGGCGCCGTGGTGCTGGCCGATATCGCCCATCCGGCCGGTCTGATCGCCACCGGTTTGCTCAATGACCCCTTTGACCATTGCCATATTGTTACTTCCACCACCCATAAAACCCTTCGCGGGCCCAGAGGTGGTATCATCATGCTTCGTCATGATTTTGAAAACCCCTGGGGCCTGAAAGACCCCAAAGGGAACCTGCGTACCATGAGCCAATTGCTCGACCTGGCGGTATTCCCGGGAACCCAGGGCGGCCCGCTGGAACATGTCATTGCTGCCAAGGCCGTGGCTTTTGGTGAAATACTGTCCGATGATTTTAAAGCCTATGGCAAACAAGTAATTTCCAACGCCCAGGCCATGGCCAAATCATTTGTCAGCAAAGGGTATAACCTGATCAGCGAAGGAACCGATAATCACCTGATGCTGATCGATCTCCGGAATAAAAACCTGACCGGTAAAAAGGCCCAGGAAACCCTCGATAAAGCACATATTACCCTTAACAAAAATGCCGTTCCATTTGATGACAAATCACCCTTTGTTACATCCGGTATCCGCGTAGGGGTGCCTGCCATCACCACCCGGGGCCTGAAAGAAACCCACATGGAAACCGTGGTTGGTTTTATTGATAAGGTGCTGATGAATGCCGATGACGAAAACCTGATCCTGGGTGTAAAATCTGAGGTTAAAGAGTTTATGAAGCAATTCCCGCTTTATCCTGAGCTTGGTTAATAATCAGGAAGATTGATTATTAATTGTTGACTGATAAATTGACCCTTCATGATACAACGCATTCAATCCCTTTGGCTGTTACTTGCGGCCGTACTGGGCGTACTGAGTTATCAATTGCCCTTTTATGAAGCTACCAATCAAAGCGCGGATGCGTTGAGTGGCGGGGTTACCTATGTCAATGGAGGCAGCAACCTTTTTCTTGTGCTGGTAACAGGACTTACCATTTTCCTGGCCCTGGCCACGATATTCTTTTACAAAAAACGTAGCCAGCAATTGCGGATGGCCATCATTGGTGTTGTGATCGGGCTGGGCCTGGTTGCCCTGAATGTGGCGGCCATGAGAAACCTGGGTGGTTCAGTGCCCTCCATTACTTCACTTATCGTATTTGCTATCCCGGTATTATTTGTACTGGCTGCCAGGGGCATTTGGAAGGATGAAAAACTTGTGGAGAGCCTGGATAGGTTACGATAGTAATTCACCGCGGAGAACACAAGGACGCAGAGATACGCGGAGACATTACCCAATAAAATGATCAAAATTTAGCCCTTAATATTCCCTGATTTTTTTGAAAATTATCTCTGCGAAACTCCGCGTCCTCCTGTTCTCTGCGGTAAACACTCAAAGATACTTTCCCGTTAAACTCTTCTTTTCCTTCTTAAGATCAGCCGGTTTTCCGGCAAATACCAATTCCCCACCCCCGTCTCCCGCCTCGGGCCCGAGTTCGATCACCCAATCGGCGCTGCGGATCACATCGGTATTATGTTCTATCACCAGAATACTGTGGCCTTGCTCGATGAGCGCGTTAAAGGAGGCCAGTAGTTTTTTGATATCATGGAAATGAAGCCCGGTGGTTGGCTCATCAAAGATGAATAGGATCTTACCCGCTCCCCTTCCTTTGCCAAGGAATGAAGCTAATTTAACCCGCTGGGCCTCACCACCGGAAAGGGTGCCGGATGATTGCCCCAGTTTTACATAGCCCAGCCCCACATCACTCAGTGGTTGAAGGGCCTGGGCCAGTTTGGGTTCGTCCTTGAAAAACAGGATGGCCTCATCCACACTCATCTCCAGAATATCATGGATGCTTTTTCCTTTATATTGAACTTCCAATACTTCTTCCTTGAATCGTTTCCCCCCGCATGATTCACATACCAGGTGTACATCGGCCAGGAACTGCATTTCCACGATCTGCTCCCCTTCTCCCTTACAAGTATCACAACGGCCACCATCCACATTAAAGGAAAAATGTTTTGGCTGAAATCCACGCATTTTGCTCAGGGGTTGGCGGGCAAAGAGGTCACGGATTTCATCATAAGCCTTGATATAGGTAACCGGATTGCTACGGGATGATTTACCAATGGGGTTCTGGTCCACCATTTCAATCTGGGAAATACTGTCAATATCACCGGTGATCGCCTTGTGATAACCTACTTTTTCGCCAAACTCGCCTTTTATCTTCTTTAATCCCGGGTAGAGTATCTGTTTTACCAGGGTAGTTTTTCCACTCCCGCTGACCCCGCAAACCACGCAAAGCACATTCAGCGGAAATTCCACCGAAATATCCTTGAGGTTATGCTGACGGGCGCCTTCCACTGAAACAGACCGGTTCCATTTGCGTACTGTTTTGGGCGGGTCTATATGCAGTTTGCCGGAGAGGTATTGTCCGGTCAGGCTTTTAGGGTTTGCCACCAGTTTATCATAATTGCCTTCGGCCACGATCTCTCCACCAAGGTGAGAAGCCAGGGGGCCCATATCGATGATATGATCGGCTTCTCGCATCATCATCTCATCGTGCTCCACAACCACCACGGTATTGTCCAGGTCGCGTAGCTCTTTTAAAACCATGATCAGGTTGGCCGTATCGCGGGGGTGCAATCCTATGGATGGTTCATCCAGTATGTACAGGGAATTGGTCAGGTTGCTGCCCAGGCTGGTGGTCAGTTGTATCCGCTGGCTTTCTCCACCACTCAGGGAGTTGGCAAGCCGGCTAAGGGTCAGATAGCCCAATCCCACTTTCAGAAGGGTATCCAGACGGTGATGGATCTCTATCAGGATACGCTTGGCTACCTGTTTTTCGTATTCGGATAGGCGGTCGTCGAGTTTTACAAACCAATCTTTCAGGTCACGGACCGGCAGGGTATTCAATTCCCCGATGTGCAGACCCCCGACTTTTACATACAGGGCCTCTGGTCTTAACCGGTACCCCTTGCAGTCGGGACATTCGGTGCGACCCCGGTAACGGCTTAGCAGCACCCGGTACTGGACCTTATAGAGGTTCTGCTCAACTTCCTTAAAAAAGTCATAGATCCCAAGGGCCGGGCTTTCACCCTCCCAAAGTTGGGCATATTGGGCCTTGGTAAGGTCGGCTATCGGTTTATGTACGGGGAATCCGATTTTTTTGGCTGATTTAATGAACTGCTCGCGCCACCAACCAAGTTTCTCACCCTTCCAGGGCGCAATGGCCCCGTCAAACACACTTAACCGGCGGTCAGGGATCACGAGATCGGGGTCGATTCCAAGTACCTGGCTAAACCCTTCGCAGGTGGGACAGGCCCCAAAGGGGTTATTAAAGGAAAAAAGATTGGGTACCGGTTCTTCAAACTGCATTTCGTCGAGTTCAAACCGGTTATTGAAATGGAGCAGGCTCTCCCCGTTGATTTCCAAGTACACATCCCCCTCTCCTTCATAAAAGGCGGTTCCAATGGAATCAGCCAGCCGGTGGCGGTCATCTTCCTCAAAATCCCTGACAACGATCCTGTCAACCAGCACATAGGCCAGGCGGCCGTTAAAATGGGCCTTGAGTTCTTTGTCAGATTTTTCACCCCATTCCTCTATCCGGCTAACCACACCTCCGGACCCGGATTCCCGGTCGCGGGTATAGATGCGGGAGAAACCTTTTTGGGCCAGGATAGAGAGTTCTTCGCGGATTTGCCGGTTTCGGTGCAGCTTAAAGGAAGTCAGGATAAATACCTTGTCGCCGTCTTTTAGCTGGCAGATCGCGTTCACCACATCGGTCACATCATCCTTTTTAACCTCTCTGCCGGATATGGGAGAAATCGTGCGACCGATACGAGCGTAAAGTAACCGCAGGTAATCGTACAATTCCGTCATGCTGCCTACGGTACTACGAGGGGTTCGGGTGATGACTTTTTGCTCGATGGCGATGGCCGGGCAAAGACCCTTGATATAATCGACATCGGGTTTATTCATCCGGTTTAGGAACTGCCGGGCATAGGCGCTCAGGCTTTCGGCATAGCGCCGTTGGCCCTCTGCGTAAAGCGTATCTATAGTGAGGCTGGACTTTCCCGAACCAGATACCCCGGTAACCACGATAAGCCGGTTTCTGGGGATCGCAACGTCCACATTTTTAAGATTATGGACCCTTGCTCCCTTGATAAAAATGGCATCGGAACCGGGTATTTTCCCTCTTTTTTGCTCGGATATTTTCGATGACGGACTAGGCATTGAAGGTTACAAAAGTACGCTTTGTCCTTACAAATCAATACTTAGCATTAACATTTCCTTTTGAAAAAAGAAGAGTAAACTTGTACACGTGTTGGGGTGAATAGTAAATTGACCTACTTTTATATTCACAAACACAATAAAAAGTAAACAAGCAACCAAACAATAATCCAGCAACCAAAAAAAACAACCCGCCTATCGACTCCTGAAATTTACCCGTACTAGTCCCAAAAATCCAATACTTAAAACCAAAACAATATCCATCCACCAAAAACCGAGGAGTTTATGAAAGCTTATTCCCAGAAAACTGACCATGAATTGATCCATCTATTCGTAGATGGGCAACTTGACGCTTTAGAAGCCCTTGTTCTTCGCCACAAGGACAAGCTGTACACGTCTATTTTATTCCTGGTAAAAGACAAATATCTTGCCGAAGATATTTTCCAGGATGTATTCATCCGCATCATTGATACCATGCGCGGGGGCCGTTATACCGAAGAAGGTAAATTCCTGCCCTGGGCCATGCGTATCGCCCACAACCTTTGCGTTGACCATTTCCGCAAAGTGAAACGCACGCCTACTATTAAGAACGGAGAAGATAAAGACATCTTCGAAGTGCTGAACTTCGCTGAGGACAGCGCCGAAACCAAAATGATGAAGCGCCAGAGCCACGACCGGGTTCGGGAAATGCTCGACCGTCTTCCCGAAGACCAGCGCGAAGTGATCATTCTCCGTCATTATGCCGATATGAGCTTCAAGGAAATCGCTTCCATGACCAATTGTAGCATCAATACCGCCCTTGGCCGTATGCGCTATGGTCTGATCAACCTGAGGAAGATGATGATGCAGAAGCAGATCGCCCTTTAAATATTTTACCGCAAAGACAAAAGGAGCGCTAAGTTTACCCTAGCGCTCCTTTTGTCTTTGCGGTAAATCCCCTT
>JAYRZH010000084.1:0-13637 GCA_041916555.1 Chitinophagaceae bacterium
TTTGGACTTCAACCTTTCGGCCATACAACCCAAAACCCCCACCAGCATACCGGGTTTACCCTCCTTCAATTTGCGGAATTCGGTAAGGCGTTTCCTGACGGTCTGTTCCGCTTTTTCCCGGATAGAACAGGTATTGATAAATACCAGGTCAGCCTCCTCCACATTCCGGGTGGCGCCAAAACCTTCCTGGTGCAATACAGAAGCCACGATCTCGCTATCGGCGAAATTCATCTGGCAACCATAACTCTCAATATAAAAACGCTTCCGGTAGGTATTGGGGTCGCCCGCAAAGGGGGCATAGGCCTCCCCCTGACGACTTTCATCCTGTGCCTTATCCATCACAAAGTCTTGCATCTTTTCCGAAAATTTGGATAGCAAATATACAAAGAAATAGAGCAGAAAGTGACAGGATGTCAGTTTAGTTTTGGGCTAAGGTTATCAAAATATGCCTGAACTTTGCCTGATGCTCCGAACCGGCGTACTGCTATTATTCCTTCTGCACCTGGTCATTCTTTCGGCCTGGGGGCAGTCCGCCCGTGGACCCGGGTACCTGCTGGGGAGTTCTTTTAAGTATGCCTGGATCAAGAACAAAGGCGGGGAATTGATGCCCCTGGTGGTGGTCAAATCTGAAAAGCCGCTGATCGAATCCAAGGAAGGGAATATCACTTATAATGCCGGGGAATCGGCGCTGAGTGCCGGAAGTTCAGCCAGTGAACTGCTGAATAATGTTCCCCTGGTGACCAAAGACCCCGATGGAAAAATACTGGTTAAGGGCAAGGAACCCCGGATCCTGATAGATGACAAACCGGTATCCCTCAATTTGCAGCAGTTGCAGGACCTGCTGGAATCAATGCCCGGAAGTTCGATTGAAAAAATCGAAGTGCTTACCAACCCACCTCCTCAATATGCCAATGAGCAGGGAGGGGTGATCAATATCGTTACCAAAAAAGGCCGTATTGGGAAAAGCGGAAGGATTTCGTTGTTTGGGGGAACCCGGGGTGAATGGGGGGCCAATGCCAGTTATAGCTACCGGAGAAAAGGATTGGCCTTTAACCTGAATACCGGATATTCCAAAAACCGGTTTGAAGGCGCGGGGAATTCTCAACGCGAAAATATCTATACCGATTCCACCAATCATTTTAATACCACAAATTCCTACACCAACAGAAGCTCAAGGCCAAATATCCGGGCTACCCTGGATTATGATCTCAGCAAAGAACAATCACTGAGTCTGGCGCTGTCCTTTAATCATAATCACTTCAATAATCAAAGTGAAACGGAATACCGGCAGATCAACCGCTTTGATTCCCTTTACAAGCTTAGTCTTCGCCAGATCAAAAGCATGGGGGATAATGCCAACCCTTCAGCATCGGCTACCTGGCTCTGGCGAAAGGCGGACGGTGGCAGCGTGAAAGTGCATGGGGGTATGGCCTTCTCCCGTAACAACAATAACCGGGATTTTTACCAGGAGTATTTTTTCCCCGATGGTTCACCCACTGGCACCGATTCCACACAGGCAATGAACAACAATACCCAGGTCAGACAATTTAATGTATCCGCGGTTATTGTGGAGGCGCTTCCAAACAAGAAAACCTTTCTCACATTTTCTTCCGGTATCAACCGTTCCGGGAACCATGTGGTGATCAACGCCTCTTATCTCAGGGCCTCTGATGGGGTGAGTGTTAAATTGGATCCCCTCAGTAATAATTTTTGGTTCTACCAGACAGTGACCAGTGCCATGGCCTCGGTACGCCATCTGTTTTCCAGGGAAACCAGTTTTACGGCCGGACTTACCGTAGAGCGGACCGATATCCTGTTTCGGCTGATCCGGGATGGTAAAAGGGCGGGGAACCTCTATTACAGTCCACTTCCATTTGCCAACTTTAATCATAACTGGAATGACCAACTGAACCTGACACTGGCTTACCGGCGCACCATTCGCAGACCCGGAGTGAATGAGCTCAACCCCACCATTGATTTTTCCGATCCCTATAATATCCGTTTTGGTAATGAAAAACTGGAAGCATCCACCTCGGATAATTTTGACCTGGTACTGGGCAGAACCAGGACCGGCTTTTTTTTCAACCTGGGATTAGGATATAACCGAGTAAGCAAAATCTTTAGTCAGGTGAGAACCCTGCTCGAAGATGGTAAGACCCAACTGACCTGGGAGAATATCAGTGGTCGCCGGGAATATGAGGTCAGCTCCTGGAATGGGGTGAACATCACTAAAAAGCTAAAAGTTAACCTCAGCGCCACCTATACCTACAATGAGTATGGAAGTTTTGACCGCAACGTTCGAAAATTCAGGAATGGGGGCTCCTTTACCTCTAACGCTTCCATCAATTTTGCCCCGTTGGAAGTCTTGACTTTTTCAGGCTCGATGACGGTCAACCGGTTTGGGAACCCACAGGGTTTTGCTTCCTGGAATTCAGGCATGAACCTGGGCGTACAGGCCAGGTTTTTGGCTAAAAAACTGACCGTGGGTTTCAGCACAACGGACCCATTCCGGCAGCAGATCGTAAGACGATATACCTATGGCACCAATTTCAATTTGTTTAGCGAAAACAGGACCATGACCCGGAATTTCAGGCTTACATTGGGATATAACTTCTCAAAATCGGTTACAAGGAAACCTTCTTCATCAGCCAGCTCTCTTTTACCGGGATGATCCAATTCTCTTCAAGGGCTTTTTTGTAATCAAAAATGTTATTGAAGTAAAGGGTGTCGGCGGTAATGAATTGATTTTTCCAGGCATAATCCAATTGGGAAAGGGGGATCAATTCGATCTTATCTTTTACCACAAAGGCGAGAAGTGTCCGGTCGAATAAGGGATTATTGAAGCGGGATTCAATTTCTTTAATAAGCCGGACGGACCCATCGGTACTACAACCGCTTACTCCGGTAGCGGTTTCATCGGCCATAAGCACGATAAACCGGCCAAAAAACAAATAGGCTGACCCTTTTACAGGTGTTCCATGGCTTTTCCATTGCCCGACAAAATCCTGCAGCATTTCTTCGATCTCCAGCGCCTCGGCGATGGTGAATAACCGGCTGGCCTGGTAGATCCAGACCCGGGATCCGGGGTCAAAATTACCCACAAGGTGGTATTTATAATCCAGGTTCATGCTGCTAAATTACACCCGAAATCAGAAGTTATGGAAACGAGTTCTCAAAAACCTGTTTTAGCCCATTGGTATTACTCGGTGGAAGAATGGGAGGGCTTTACCAGGATAGAAAGGAAAACAAGAGGGGAGGAGGTATTTATTGAAGCCCTGATCATTTCCGTATTGGGGACTTTTCTGCTTCGATTTGCCAAAGGCGCCCCCTGGGTGGCGGCCATTGCCATCAGCATGGTGATCGCCACGGTGTATGCCATTATCCGGTACACCATGCGTATGAATGCTATCCGGTGGAAGAACCCGAGCCTCCCGGAAGTTATCATAACCGATCATTCAGTGATCATCAATGGCCATAAACTGGAGTACCATTCTGATACGCGATGGTTGCGTCGGGCAAATCTGATGGAGAAGGAAGGCCGGAACCTACTGGCGATTACCTATGAATGGCAAACGCGTAAGGGGGTCACCTATGATGAAATAAGGATCCCGGTTCCAAGAGGTAAATTGAAGGAGGGGATGGAGGTTCAGGACAGGTTAAACCTGGTTTGAGGCGCGGTTTATTCCATTTCCGAATCGATAAGCTCTGCGATATCCAGCACTTTTACCGTGTCTTCTTTTTCCGCATTTTTCACCCCATCACTCATCATGGTATTGCAGAACGGGCAGGCGGCTGCAATTACCCCGGCACCGGTTTCCAGGGCTTCCCTCGTCCTTTCCAGGTTGATCCTGGTTTCCCCTTTTTCCTCTTCCTTGAACATTTGGGCTCCGCCGGCGCCACAACACAGGCCGTTTGACCGGCACCGTTTCATTTCCACTAATTCAGCATCCAATAATTCCAGAACCTGGCGCGGGGCTTCATAGATGCCGTTTGCACGACCCAGGTAACAACTATCATGATAGGTGATCTTCTTTCCTTTAAAACTACCCCCGCCTTTCAGTTTGATCCGGCCTTCTTCGATTAATTGCTGCAAAAGGGTAGTGTGGTGTATGACCTCATACTGGCCACCAAGATCGGGATATTCATTGCGAAGGGTATTAAAACAATGCGGGCAGGTGGTGACGATCTTCTTAATCCCATAATTGTTCAGTACCTGGATATTCTGGTAAGCCATCATCTGGAAGAGAAACTCATTACCAGACCTTCTTGCCGGATCCCCTGTGCACATTTCTTCCTTTCCCAATATTGCATACCGGATTCCAACCTTGGTCAGGATAGACGCAAAAGCCCGGGTGATGCGCTGGGCGCGCTGGTCAAAACTCCCGGCACATCCCACCCAGAAAAGGATATCGGGGGATTCTCCTTTGGCTGTTAATTCGGCAATAGTAGGAACGGTCATGCGTTGGATCTTTTTTTCAAAACTAAGGGATATAATTCTTTTTATATAAATTCAACCGCTTTAAACTTAACTGTTATATTTTTGGCGACTTCATGAAAATCAGAAACGTATTTGAGAAGATCACCAATTGGGAATTGTGGAACTTTTATGTGCTGTATTTCCCAATCAGCTTTGTCTGGTTCTGGTATTGCCTGCGGAGCCGGAGCTTCTGGTTTTTTAGTTCTTCCAACCCCACTATCACCTTTGGCGGTTTTGAAGGGGAGGGTAAAAAAGAGATGTATGACCAATTACCCTCGGTCTTTGTTCCCCGGACCATTTACATCATGCATGATCTTCCCTTTGAGGAAGTAAAGCAAAAGGTAGCCGAGGCTGGCTTTGAATACCCGTTTATCGTTAAACCGGATGTGGGGATGAAAGGGATCCTGTTCAGAAAGATCGAAAATGAAGACCAGTTGCTAAAGTACCATGAGCGCATCCCGGTGGAGTATATTGTGCAGGACCTGGTGATGCTGCCCGTGGAATTGAGCGTATTCTATTACCGGCATCCCGCCGATAAAGTGGGAACCGTTAGCGGTTTTATCCATAAGGAATTATTACAGGTTTGCGGGGACGGAATCCATACCCTGGAAGAACTTATTCTTCAACATCCCCGGGCCAGGCACCGCATGGAGGAAATGAGACACAGGCATGGGCACCGTTTTGACAGGGTCATTCCCAAAGACGAAATATTTTTCCTGTCCTATGCCGGTAACCATAACCGCGGCGCCCACTTTACCAATCTCCATAAGGAAATAGACGAAGACCTCCGCAAGGTATTTGATGAGTTGAGTCACTACAATGGCAACTTTTTCTATGGGCGCTATGATATCAAAACCACTTCCATCGAAGACCTGAAAAAAGGGAAGAACTTCTATATCCTGGAATATAACGGTTGTGGCGCCGAACCCAACCATATCTACGATTGTGGCATGTCCATTTGGCAAGCCTATGCCGAAATACTTAAACATTGGAAGGCCTTATACCGGATCAGCCAGCATAACCACCGAAATGGAACACCCTATTGGTCATTCCGTAAAGGATATGATTTCCTGAAAAAAAGCCGCGAGCACTTTCGGTTGCTGGAGAATTATGATTAGGCCTTTGTTTGCCAAATTCTCCATTTTACAATTTATCAAAATAACTACATTTGACCAATGCACCCACTCATCCGTGTTTTCTTTGTCGGTATGTTGGTTAGCTTCCTGGGCTCCCTTCCCCTGGGAACACTGAATGTTGCCGCCATGCAGATATCGGTAACAGATGGGGTAAAACCAGCCCTCTGGTTTTCCTTTGGCTCCCTGGCGGCTGAGATGATCTATGTGCGTCTTTCCCTGGTGGCCATGGACTGGGTGAGAAAACAGGAACGTTTATTTAAGATACTCGAGTGGCTTACTTTTTTTATCGTTCTTGCCCTGGCGATTTCCAGCTTCTATGCGGCGCTTCACCCTACTGTTGGGGAAAATGTCATCCTGAGCAGCACCATTCACCGTTTTTGGCTTGGCCTGGGCATGAGCGCGGTAAATCCCG
Organism: Chitinophagaceae bacterium; assembly: GCA_041916555.1. Classification (GTDB taxonomy): domain Bacteria; phylum Bacteroidota; class Bacteroidia; order Chitinophagales; family Chitinophagaceae; genus SpSt-398. Next base: position 6,026 of record JAYRZH010000084.1, read on the forward strand.
TACAGATTCCTTTCTGGTTTGGATGGAGCACCGTTCTGTTTACGAAGCACATACTCCTGCCCAAGCGGTCCCATTACAATATTTACATTATTGGTATTGGCATAGGCACCCTGATGGGGAATTGCATTTTCATTTTTGGCGGACAAGTAATCGCCGACCGGCTCAATAACAACCAGCATATATTGAACTGGGTGATTGGCAGTATCTTTGGCATTACCGCATTGATTCAGTTATGGAAGCTGTTTCGCAAAAAAGATGTGGCCCATCAACTCGAACACCCCGAGGAGGTCACACACGGATTGGAGAAAAACATTCCCGATTAAAAACAACCATATGTCTATCGCATCATCTTTTATTGGTGAGTTAAAGCATGAGGCCAGTCTCACCCGAAAATTATTGGCAGCCGTTCCTCTGGATAAGAAAGACTGGAAACCACATGAGAAATCCATGTCACTGGGTCGCCTCGCCACCCATATTGCCGAAAACCCCCAATGGGCCAGCAGGATTCTGGCCAATGATACCTTTGAATTTGGTGGCAAACCTGCCAATCCCCGCGTAGCTGGAAATACAGATGAACTTCTGGGTATCCTGGATCAAAATGTGGAAGAGGCCGTTAAGGACCTGGAAAAGGCCACTGATGCCGATATGGAAAAAATATGGACCGTAAAAAGAGGGGATATGGTCCTGTTTAATACGCCGAAGAAAGTCGCCATCCGCGGTTGGGCCTTTAGCCACCAGTTTCACCACCGGGGGCAACTCACTGTTTACCTGCGTTTGTTAGGGGTTGCGGTGCCAGGTATGTATGGACCTAGCGCCGATGAACAAATGGGTTAAAAGCGGTATCCCGCCGATAGGGAGGGGATAAGCCGCCCGCCTGCATCCTCATCCAGCGAATTATTGTCTGGTATTACCCGTAGCGTATATCCATAACCGATGGTTGGCGCGGCGAAGATATGTTTGGCAAAAACCAGGTGATAACCCGCTTCCGCTATAGGAGTAAACATAGGACTGAATAAACTGGATTTTCCTTCCCAGCTTAATAAATGCCACATCAGTTTTGCCCCTACAAACGGGTTACTGCCATTGGCATTATTTCCCAGGGTGTACCGGTATCCGGCATACAGACCAAATCCTTTTCCGGTGGAGTAGGAGGCAGATGATGAAAACTGATAGGTGAGTCCCACGCTAAATGTGCTCTTTCCAGGGAAGGTTTCCGCCCTCAAACCTCCGATATGGTCTTTAAACCCTTTTCCCATCATGTAATGGTACTCAGCGCCTAATTCAAATGGTTTTTGCGACCAAAGAGCCAGGGTTCCACAGGTTAGAACGGTTAGTAAGATTGCCCGCATATCATTGGTTTTTTACAATAACGGCAATTTCCCCGAAATATTTGCTGTTCAGGCTTTTCGGGCAATAGGATCATTGAACCCAGGCATCCCGGTCGTCAGGGGAGAATTTCCAGGGGGCAAAATTATTCTCCACATTTCCAAACATGGCATTCCACTCTTGTGGGGCATTGCTGTCTTCCATGATCAGGGAACGTCTTAATTCAAGGATGATCTCCAACGGTGCTATTGAAACCGGACAGGCCTCTACACAGGCATTGCAGGTGGTGCAGGCACGGAGTTCATCCACCGATATCCTGTTGAGCAGGTTTTTCCCATCATCCGAAAATTGGCCGTTCTTGTCAATATTCCGACCCACTTCCTCCAACCGGTCGCGGGTATCCATCATGATCTTTCGGGGAGAAAGCAATTTGCCTGTCTGGGTGGCCGGACAGGAGGCACTGCAACGTCCACACTCCGTACAACTATAAGCATCCAACAGGTTTTTCCAACTCAGGTCAAACACATCCTTTGCACCAAACTTGCCCGGAGGCGCGGCATCGACGGGAGCCAGTTCAGGTTGCATGGCATACAATACTTCATTCTGAACCGCCTTCATGTTTTTCATATAGCCCTGTGGGTAAAGTCTTGCATAGTAGGCATTGGGAAAGGCAAGAATGATATGCAGGTGTTTGGAATAAGGCAGGTAGTTCAGAAATGCAAAGATCCCAAGGATATGCAGCCACCAGGCAGCCCGTTCAATTCCGATCAGGCTTCCAGCCGACCAGTCCTGAAGGTGAGGCGCCAGTATGCCAGACAAGATAAACTGACCTGTATCTGCATAATGTTCATGCCCCTGTAACTGCAAGGCGCGATCGGCACTATTCATCAACAAAAACAAACTCATCAATACGATCTCAGTAATCAGGATATAGTTTGCATCACTTCTTGGCCATCCATCCAGGTCATGACTGATAAATCTTTTTAGTTTTAAAACATTTCTTCGGACCAGGAAAACCACACAGGCAACCAATACCAACAAGGCCAGTATTTCAAAAGCGTTGATCAAAAAACTGTACACCTGTCCCAGTGGTGCGGCAAAAAGACGGTGGTGACCGGTTATGCCATCCAGCACAATTTCAAGTACTTCAATGTTGATGATGATAAATCCGGCATAGACCACAAAATGGAGCAGGGCAACAAGCGGATTCTTGAACATTTTTTTTTGCCCAAAGGCTAATAAAAGCAGGTTTTTCCACCGCAAACCCGGATTGTCAGAAATGTCCTCCCTTTGCCCAAGCAGGATATTGCGGCGGATCCTGGCGGCATTCCGGGCAAACAACCCTATGGCAAACAGGGAAACCAGGATAAAAAGTATCTGTGGCAGCCAATTCATGTTCAAATCATTTGAGATGCTAAATTAATCCTTATGTTTGAGCCGCAAAATTATCATCCCTATGGCCGAGAAAAAGAACTATATACTGGACAAGGAAACTGCCAACAGAAAACTGGAGCGAATGACCTATGAGATCCTTGAAAACAATACCGGCGAAGAGGAGATCATTTTTGCCGGAGTACGTGAGCGGGGGAGCGCCATTGCCCGTTGGTTACAAAAACGATTTGCCGATCTGTCCAACATTCGCACCCGGGTCATATCGGTTCAGTTGGACAAAGACCTCCCGGCAGAAGTGACACTGAGTGAATCCATTGATTTTACCGATAAAGTTATCATCCTTGTGGATGATGTGGCCAGTAGTGGAAAAACACTGGTCTATGCCCTCAAGCCTTTTCTCGCCTTTCATCCCCGAAAGATCCAGATGTTGGTATTGGTGGAAAGAACCCATAAACTGTTTCCTGTCCACCCTGATTATGTCGGTCTTTCCTTAGCCACCACCTTGCAGGAACATATTTTTGTGGAAGTGGAAAATGGGGAAGTGACCGGGGCCTACCTGGAATAAGTTTGTTACGTAGAAGCTTCAGAAATACATAAAATAGAACCTTCCTTTCCCCCGGGAATCGATCATCATGGCCGGAGCGGGAAATTTAAAGGCATTTAATCCCTGCAATAAAGTCCGCAACCATTTATTTTTCGTCTTGATCCTGGTAAGATCTATGTCCGGTGCCAGATAGAATTGCCTGGTCCGGGGAATATCGGTCCGGTCAAATACCGTAGTTCCATTTTCATCAGTTGCCAGGTTTTGAAACCCGCCAAACATGCCATCGGCCCCATACCCAACTGCAATATTGAGCCAGGCGGGCAAACGGCTTTCTGGGAAAAAGGATTTCAGGTTGGCGCTTAGCCAATAGGTTTGCCCGTTATAGTCCTTCAACATTCTTTCATACCAGCCATTTCCAAACAGCTCTCGGGTACGGTCGTTTAATATCTTGTCACCATAGCTCATCCGGTGAAAGGAGAATTTGAATTGCAATCGTTGCTCCTGCCAGGCCAGTTCCTGGGCGATAAAAAGGCCTGACCCTCCCAGGTTGGCACCCATGTCTGCCCAGCTCCAGCCCCATTCGGCGGAGTGGGCATCCAACAATTCTATAACCGTCAAGTAGGCGGTGCCACTCAGGCCACCCACCCACACGGCTTTTTTGTGGGGAAATCCGGCCCATTTCCACATAGCCGTTGAAGCACGCCCGGTATTGTAAGCTGTCCAGCCATGCCCGATCTTGTCCATTTGGTTCCACTCGCGGGAATCATTGAAAGTGTGGAATTTTGTCTTGGGGTAATTTTTGTACCAGGCACTGTTAAGAAGTATTAGAGAACCTCCATAACCCGCCACATTAATAGCGCCTATCAACAAAGGTCGTTTGCCCGGACTGGCCAGACTGTCCCTTAATTGGCCCTGGCCATAGGAAAAAGGGAGCCAGCAAAAACAGGTCAGGAGGAACACGGACTTCATACCACAAAATAAGTGAAGAAATAATGGATTATTCATAAATAATAATTTTCTAACTTTCCTTCCCAAAACACTTTTAAACTTAACATATGGAAAGCGTTATTAAGGATAAGGTAAACCAATGGCTTGGCGGTGATTTTGATTCAGCTACAAAAGAAGAAATCCAACGACTTCAAACAGAAAATCCGCAGGAACTGGCGGATGCATTTTATAAAAACCTCGAGTTTGGCACCGGTGGTTTACGTGGATTGATGGGGGTGGGTACCAACCGAATGAATAAATACACCGTAGGCATGGCCACCCAGGGGTATGCCAATTACCTGAAACAGTCTTTCCCCGGCGAACAGGTGAAAGTAGCCATCGCGCATGACAGCCGAAATAACAGCCGCTTCTTTGCAGAAACCGTGGCCAATGTTTTTGGGGCCAACGGAATCAGGGTATTCTTATTTGAAAGCCTGCGTCCAACCCCCGAATTGAGTTTTTCCATTCGTCACCTTGGTTGCCATGGCGGAGTGGTTTGCACTGCCTCTCACAACCCCAAAGAATACAATGGATACAAGGCCTACTGGAATGATGGCGGCCAACTGGTGCCTCCGCATGACAAAAACGTGATCCGCGAAGTTGAAAAGATCGCCTCCGTTTCCGAGGTAAAATGGAATGGGGGAGAAGCTAATATTTCACTGGTGGGCAAGGAAATGGATGAAGCCTACATTAAAATGGTGAAAGGGCTTAGCGTTTATCCCGATGTGATCGCCAAACAACATGACCTGAAGATCGTTTATACACCCATCCATGGCACAGGCATCAAACTGGTGCCGACCGTATTGAAGGAATTTGGTTTCACCAATGTCCATATTGTGGAAGGACAAATGGAACCCAACGGGAATTTTCCAACCGTGGTCTATCCCAACCCGGAAGAAAGTGAAGCCATGAGCATGGGTCTCAAAATGGCTCAATCCCTCGATGCTGATATCCTGCTGGGAACCGATCCTGATGCCGACCGCGTGGGTATCGGGGTAAAGGATAATAAGGGAAACTGGGTGCTGATGAATGGAAACCAGACCGCCGTATTGGCTTTCAATTACATGATTGAAGCCAGAAAGGCAAAAGGGATTGCCCAACCGAACGACATGGTGATTAAAACTATCGTCACCACCGAAATGATCAGCAATATTGCCGCGAAAAACAAAGTGGCCTGTTATGATGTTCTCACCGGATTTAAATGGATCGCTGAATTGATCAAGGAAAAGGAAGGCAAAGAAAATTATGTGATCGGTGGCGAGGAGAGCTTTGGCCTTATGATCGGTGATCAACTGCGTGATAAGGATGCTGTCAGCGCGGTAGCCCTGCTTTGTGAAATGGCAGCCTATGAAAAAGCCAAGGGACTCAGCCTTTTCCAAAAACTACTTGAACTTTATGTTGAATATGGGTTTTATAAAGAACACCTGATTTCCATTACCAAAAAAGGGATGGATGGACAACAACAGATAGCCGCCATGATGGAGCGATTCAGAAATAATCCGCCCGCTGTGCTGGGCGGAAGCCCGGTGGCAGAGCTACTCGATTATGAACTGCGTAAAGGTAAGAACCTCCAAACCGGAAAGGGATGGGATATTGCCCTGCCCAAGTCAAATGTGCTTCAGTTTGTACTGGAAGATGGTAGCAAGATTTCAGCTAGACCATCCGGCACCGAACCCAAGATCAAGTTCTACTTTAGTGTCAATGCCCCCTTGCCCTCAACCGGTCAATATGAAGCGGTAAATAAGCAGTTGGGCGATAAAATATCCAGAATTATTGAGGATCTTTCTTTATAGCTTTTTTCTCGTAGCGCCCGCAGCGGTTTGAGCCGCGGGCGCCGCGAGAAACTCATTTTTCAATTAGAGGATCCGTTCAGAGATTTTGCCTGTGGCCTTATTTTTCAAAATGACTTTCTTTGCGCCATAGTGTGTTACCTCTTCTTTGACGAGATAGTGTTCCGCGTCGTATTCGGTAAGGTGACTGTCTTTGGTAACTCCAACCCGTCCCCGCCAGATATCGAGTTGCACCGGTTCCCATTTTTTTGATTTGGAAGAACGATAGGCCGCATCAAGCACGCAATTGACTACATAGCCGTCATAAAAAGTTTCTTTGGGGTCCCGGCCTTCTTCCATGGCGTTGAACATATCCATGAACATGTGGTTATAACCCAGTTCATTCAGTTCATCCCCCACGGGGAATAGCCAACCCGTATTGCTTTCGGCTTTTTCGGCCACATAGTCGGCGCCTTTTCCGGTGGTGAACATATCAAAACCGGTCCGAAGAAAACTATTGATCCAGATGGTTCCTTCGCTACCCATCACTTCATCCCGCAGATCAAGACCACCACGGAATGTCCAACTCACTTCAAATTGTCCGATGGCGCCATTTTCATACCTCACCAGGGCGATGGCATGGTCTTCCGCATCGATCGGTTTTACCTGTGTATCGGCCCAGCACATAACCTCCACAGGCTTTATATCTTTTCCGATATAGCTTCTGGTGATCTCCACGCAGTGGCAACCCAGGTCAAGGATACAGCCGCCACCTGCCTGTTCGATATCCCAAAACCAGTCACTATGCGGGCCAGGGTGTGTTTCGCGCGATTTGGCCCAAAGAATCCTGCCAAGGGCGCCTGATTTGACGCTCTCATAAGCTTTGAGGAATTTTGGAGTATATACAAGGTCTTCCAGGTAACCATTAAAAATGCCGGCCTTTTCAACGGCTTCCAACATACGTTTGGCTTCCTCGGCATTTCTGCCAAGGGGTTTGGTGGTGATAACGGCTTTCTTGTGCTTGCAACAAAGCATTACCGCCGTTTCGTGCAGGTTATTAGGTAAAGAGATACATACCACCTCTACATCCGGGTGGGCAATGGATTCCTCCATGTTGGTGGTCCAATGTCCAACCTTATAATCCTCGGCAAATTTCTTGGCGCTTTCTTCGCGACGGGAATAGATACTCACAATCTTATCTCTGCTCCGGTATCCTTGTAGGGAATCAGCATAGAACCGGCCAATAAACCCGGAGCCAAGCATGGCAATCTTCTTCATGAATGGAAAGTTTGAAAATTTGGAAATTTGAAATAGTAATAAAAGTGAAACAGGATAATTTGGAATTAACTAAATGATAATACCTGAATTATCAATTTCCTATGCTTCCGATACCTCTTTTTTCTCCCGGAAGAAGGCAATAAAAAATACCAGCACGGCGGCAGCAATGATGGCCGGAACAAACCAGATATTTGTCCAGTTGTGTGCTTTTTCACCCACTTGGTATTTGTCAACTACTATACCCGAGAACCAGGTACCGATCACCATGCCCAAACCATAAGTGGCAAATGTGAAAAGACCCTGGGCGGCATTCTTG
>JAYRZH010000085.1:0-13465 GCA_041916555.1 Chitinophagaceae bacterium
CTCAGGTAGAATTGAAACCTATTGTTGATGAAAACAATACAAACCTTAGCCAGTCGTTTAGCCCAAATAATATAAAAGGAATAATTGACTTTGAATCGGTGGACAAATGGTTTGGACTGGATAAAAAAGTTGATGTAAGTCCGAATGGCCGTTTTTTAGTTTACTTAATCAACAATATGCCTTATCGAAAAAGCACCCTTGTACTTCAATCCTTGCAAGACAGTAGCAAAGTCGAATTTATTGACGTCGTTCCAGGTTTTTTTTCCGCCGATAATAAGTATTACATTTTCACCTCCAAAGAGGGGTTGTGTTTTTTTTCACTTGAAACAAAGCAGCAGAAATGCCTAACGGGTGTGACAGACTATAAGCATAACAATAATTTTACTCGGATAGCATACTATGATAATAGGGGGTTAATTTTAAGAAACATTAGTAATAACGAAGAACGGGTAATCAGTGATGTAAACAATTATTCTTTTGATGAGAGTGCGAAGTGGTTGGCATGTCAACTTAATGACGATAAGAAACAATTGTTGATCAGAAACGTTTTGGATGGAAAAGAGACTCGATTTGATTCAGTGGTAAGCTATTCCTTCAGTAATGACGGCAATGTGATACTATTGAAATGTTTCACCACTTTAGGAGTTGAGCTAAAATGGGTCGATATACTTTCCAGCCAAATTACTACTGTCTGGTCCTCCAGGCTGAAAAATGAATTGGTGAATAATTACTTCATAGATTTTCTTAGTAACCAGTTAGTGTTTATAGTTGCCAGTCCAATTGAACAGAATAAAGGACTTGGAAAATTAGGTGAGGATAATCATCAAACAACTAATTCAATTTGGTATTATAAAGTTGGCATGCGCAGCGCAATTTTAAAAGTTGATAACGGCCGTATAATGAATGAGAATAAATTGATGATAAAGGATAGTTCAATTTTTGTTAATCGTGCTGGTTACATAAGGTTTATGCTTGAAAAGCGTACCATCTTACAAAATACTAACTCTAATGGGATTAAGGTAGATGTGTGGAATCACCAAGACAAAATATTGCAAAGTGCTCAGTCAAAAGTTTATCAACCCAGAGTATATAAAGCGGTTATTCACGCAGATAAAAATAAAATAGTACAATTAGAATCTGACGATGAGAATGTAAAATATTTTTCTGATGAGTTTTCGGTAGTCCAAAAACAATCCGAAGGAGACCGTTTTTGGGAGCCAACTTATTCGAAAGATAGCAATTGGTTGGTTTCGTTGAAAGACGGTTCACGCCAACTTTTAGACCTTAGGGGTGCAGGAGAATTTTGGACATCTCCTAATGGTAATTATTTAATTTATTTTGATTCGGAAAAAGGGGGCAATTTTTTTAGTTACAATTTCATAACTGGCAAGGGGAGGAATATAAGTGCTAATATTCCAGCATGGACACTTAGTAACAACGACGAGTATGTGTTAAATCCAAAACAATCCAAAAGATCTAAGGGGAGTGCTGGCTTTGTGCAAAACAATAAAATGCTTGTATATGATAATTATGATATTTGGCTATTAGACCTAACAGGCAAGGATAAGGCGGTTAACGTAACTAATGGATATGGACGTTCACATGGAATTAAATTTTCAATATTCAGTAATTCTAATCAACCAATTTTCCCGAATGACGCTAAGCTTTTGCTGGTGGCTTTTAATACTATTAATAAGTACAATGGTTTTTTTAGTAAAGATTTATCCTCTGCAGGAAATCCGAGTTTACTCTCTATGGGACCATACGTTACTTACCTCCCGGGCCTATTTAACCTATCTATTCCCTTTAATGCAGGCAGCTATCCAATAAAAGCTAAAGACACAGATGTCTGGATAGTTCAACGAATGACCGCGGCTGATGCTCCTAATTTATATTCCACTACAGATTTCAAGAAGTTTACTCGTTTAAGTAATCTGCAACCACAAAAGGATTATAATTGGTTAACTACGGAACTTATTAAATTTCGGCAAATAGATGGACGTCAAGTTCAGGGAGTGTTATATAAACCGACCGACTTTGATTCCAGCAAAAAGTACCCGGTCATATTTACCTATTATAGACAAACTTCACATCGTTTATATCAATATCCTCATCCCTTTTATGTTAGAGCAGCTCACCTCAATATACCTTGGTTTGTAAGTAGAGGATATTTAGTTTTTACTCCCGACTTTTATTTGGTTCCAGGCAGCTATGGACAAAGTGCTAACAATGCTGTGGTAGGTGCGGCAAAGCATTTGAGTCGGTTGCCTTTTGTTGATAGCAAAAGATTAGCTATAAGTGGACATAGTTTTGCTGGCGGCCTAACCAACTATATAGTTACTCATAGTAATTTATTTGCTGCGGCTATGGAAGGAGCCGGTAGTTCTAATTCAATTAGCTCAGCTCTGCAATTTGCTGGAGCATGCAATAACGAGGGGGAAACCCGTTTGGAAGATATAGAAAGGGAGACTTATGGAGGACTCAGTATTTGGGATCATCAACAACTATGGCTTGCGAATTCACCTGTTTTGAATGCTCATAAGGTTTCCACTCCCTTACTTATTTTTCATTGTAAGGCAGACGATGCTGTTCCTTGGGCTCAAGCTGTTGAAATGTTTGTTTCATTGCGCCGATTAAATAAAAGGGCATGGATGTTACAGTATGATAACGGCACACACAATGTTAACGGCAAGGATGCTAAAGATTTAACAATAAGAGTTAATCAATATTTCAACCACTACCTAAAATCCGCACCAGCTCCCATCTGGATGTCCCAAGGCATCCCCGCCCGCCTCAAATCCATCACCACCGGCTACCCCCTCGATCCCACCGGCACCTGCGGCAAAGATTGTAAAGTCTGCAAAATGTGGAACGATAAAATGAAAAAAGACTCCCTCACCACCCTAAAAGAAATCGAAATAAGAAAAATAAAGGAGCATTGGGATTAAAGGGTTGCGAAGGGGAGGTTCGAAACAAAAAAGCCAGCTATCTCTTAGAGATAGCTGGCTTTACAGTTTTATAGAAATATTAGTTTAGATACGCATAACCTGAGCGGTCTTAGGTAATGTTCCATCCAGTGTGTCTGGTGTACTAAATAAGTAGTTTCATCACATTAGGAGTAAGCATAATAAAAACTCCTTGTAGGTTAGAAAAAGTTCTGACATTTTTTTAACCAAAATCAAGGAGTTTATGCAATTAACGAAGTTACAAATTAAGCAGGCCATTACCCAACATGTGGAGAAAGATAATGGGATGAATGATGTACTAGAAATGATCCTGGAATCGAGGATGAAAGCCGAGCGCTACCTGTTCCTGGAAGGTAGTGAGAACAACAAAGCCAATGGCTTCCGGCCGGGCAAGACCTACGGTCAGGGTCGGATCCTGGAGTTTAGAATCCCCAGGGACCGGCGGGTGAGTTCAATCCTGTAATCATAACCGAGGTAGGTGAAGTAATTTTATTTCCGTGCCTTCCGTGTATTCCGTGAGATAAATTATTTTCTCACGGAATACACGGAAGGGAATACCTCAAAGTCTTACGGGCAATTTATTGAGAACGTGTTTTCTCTCTCTCTTTCGTATAATTCGGTTGGTTTGCAACTCATGTACCTGTTCTTTTTGAATAAGTTTAAACCAGTAGTCAGCGGGAATGGTATTATTGGAATGCAACTCTAATCGCACTATAAAGCTATCATTGGGCGGTCTTTTATTATTGATGATTTGGCTCATTAGGGTTTTGTGTATTTTTATATCATTAGCCAGGTCGCTACTCCTTTTATTGGTAACATTTAAGTATGATAACAGAAAAGAACCGAAGTTTTTTTTGGGATCATATTCGTCACTGTTAATATAATCTTCAAGTTGAAATTTTAATTGCAAAAGCCCGGCGATGAGACGTTCTCTATCGGTAATATGCACCTGCACTTTTCTTCTTGCATGCAATAACTCATCATCAGCTTTTTTTTGTTGCGCTGCTCGTAACTTAACAGGGAATACAAAGGACTTTACAGCCTCGGTTGCTTCAGTGTTTTGAATTAATTTTTTTGAGCTCATAGAATATATTTTGCAATGATTTTGTGTATATATGATCCTTCAAGAAAAACATGTAGCCCGGCATCAAGCATGCCATATTCAGCCAGATAGTGGCTTTTAAGTTTTGTTTTTGGCTTTAATGAAACACAAGCGTTAATTCCATATTTAGAAACTGCCATTCTTGCTGCCCAGGCAATAAGATTACCCGCTATTTTCTCATATTCTTTTTGCTTTTTCCCTTTTTCATGTTCTAGAATCACATTCTCAGCGGAAGCAGCTAATAATTGGATTTCAATGCGAGATTCATGGGGATAATCCACCAGTGCCATTACCCCTTTTATGTCATTGTCATCTTTAATTCTTAGCTTGTACAATACAGCCTTCTCAAGATCTTTCTTCCAATTAAAAAAGTATCTTTTTTTTGTTATCTTTTTTAGGTCATCTGCCCCAAGGGGTTCTATGATAATCTCGATACCCTTACGGCTTTTAACCTCCACTATCTTCATAGTGCAATATACAAAAAGTTTACAAAATATGTAAACTTAATTGAAGTAGAATGGGCAGGATAGAAGATACCTGAGATATTTAACCTAAAAACGGGGAGTTTTTATCTCTATGGAGGCAATTATTTGTATAAGATGGGTAGATTAATTTCCGCGCCTTCCGTGTATTCCGTGAGATAAATTATTTTCTCACGGAATACACGGAAGCCACAGAAAAAACCCTTACTCAATTCGCCCATTCTCAATAAACCGTATCTGCACTTTTTCATTATCGTTCGTCGCATCGCGCCGGCCGGTTAATAAAACCGTATAGGCTTTTTTCTCCTCCAGGGTGATGGTCCGGGTGGTGTCGGTCACGGCATTGGCGGCTACGGAAATGGTGACCGGACCGGCCGTAACTGACTGGAAATCGGATACCTCGCCATAGGGAGCTGTAAAACTGAGATTGCCACCGGGCTCGCCAATGCCAATGGTGGCAGAGATGGAATCGGGGATGGCATTGATATAGCGGATATAGCTGCGTCCGGCAGTGGCGGACAGACTATCATAATCATCCTCCACCACAATATGGCGGTACACCCCATTGGCACCCACCACAAAAAGGGAATAATATTCCCCGGTCTCAAAATTGTATTGGCTGCTGAGCAAAGGCGTGGAACCACCACCGTATGACTGGATCTCCCGGTTACCAGGGAAAATATTGGCATAATAGCCGGTATATCCCAAATAGTTATAAGGTGAACCGGGCAGGGTATTGCCTGATAGGGTTACCCCGATACTGGGCTGGTCGGATACAAGGTGAAAGGTCATCAATCCCGCTACTTCGGGGTTTGGATCGTTTTTGTCCTTCTTACAAGCCATCAACAACCCCGTAACTACCAAAAGGAAAATAAAAACCTGTTTTTTCATGATCATTTTTTTTAATAATTAATAAATCGATGAGATGGTAAACAGGTGTGATACCCTGCTTTATGCAAGGATTATGCAAAAGCCCGTCATTGTGGAAAACAAAATCTTAAAATTTCTGTGCCTTCCGTGTATTCCGTGAGCCAAAGAATTTCTCACGGAATACACGGAAGACACAGAAGAGGAAAGCTTGTCCCTCATATTTCATTATTCGTCTACCCATTTCCGCCATCCACCAACTTTCTTTCCAACTTGTTTGCATAGCCTTTAGCTTAGAAAACTGAATACCTCCGGTTATGTTCAGATTATGCTACTTTCTGCTATTGTCTTTCTCCCTCCTCAGTTGCCAACCCGAAACCCGACGAACTGCCTCGGGACTGGAATACCGGGTCGTGGAAAAAGGGGATGGAGCATTGGCGGCTACGGGATCTACCGTCAAAGTGGAATACACCTGGCATTTTCATGATACCCTGGTCCGCTCCACCTACTTTACCCTGCCGCATTACCAGGCGCTGATACCTGGACTCCTTTTCCCCTATGATCCGATGGAAGTGCTGGTGTATGGCGTGCGGGAAGGGGATAGCCTGGAAGTGATTCTGCGCGCGGATTCGCTGGCGGCACAGGGGAAGATCAAAAAAGACGAACCGAATATCAAGCCGGAAGATTTCTGGCGGATCGGGATCCGGGTGGTCAAGGTCTATCCGTTTGATATGCTTAAACCGGGATATACCGATAGCCTGATCGCGGTGGACAAAAAAGCAGATTGGTCGCGCTTTGACTCCATACAATCCAGACGGGGACCTGAACGGATCAATGAATTTCTGGCGAAAAAGGGTCGTTCGGCTGAATGGAATGCCGAAGGACTGGCCATTGAATGGCTGGAAAAGGGGAAGGGCAATTCAGGTGCCGTGATCAAATTGAATTATCAACTGTCCACCCTACAAGGTCGTATCCTGGACAGCAACCGCGATACGAGTTTTCATCGTCCGGCTCCGCTGGAGATCCCCGCTATGCGTAGCCTCCCTGGCTACGCATCAAATAAGACCGCCTTCTTCCCGGAAGCAATCGACAAAACCCTGGCTTCCCTGCCCACCGGCAGCCGGGCCCGGATCTATGTTCCGGTGATGAAAACCAAACCACCAGGTGAATCAGGAGACGCGCGTGTGGAGGATTGGATGATGGAGGTGGAGGTTTATTGAGTTTTTTTCTCGCAACGCCCGCAAAGAATAAAGCGATCGCTGCGGCCGTCCGATAACCGACTTTATGACTGCCGCTGCGCCCGCCCTAATCTTTGCGTGCGCTGCGAGAAATCATAACTATCTTTACAGGGTGAAAGTCACCCCCTCCAAGGAAAATATTCTCAAACGCATTCGCGAGGCGCTAAGCCACCCCGTGGATCAGCCCTTTCCCGCCAGTGAGGGAAACCAACCCATCTATCATCCCCCACAGACCGATCTCGAAGTGGAATTTGCAGAACAATTCAATAAACTCCAGGGCCGGTTTATATTTTGCCTCAACCACCAGGAACTGGCCTTTCAATTAAGCAGCCTGATCCGCAAACAGGAATGGGACAAGGTATATTGCCAGGAAGAAAAAATACAGAATCTCCTGGGCGGGTCGGTGGATGACCGTCTGACCAAGGACCTGGGCTCCTGCCAGGTGGCCATTACCGGTTGTGAGGCCTTGGTGGCCCGCACCGGGACCATCGTACTTAGTTCAGCCACCGAATCGGGTCGCACAGCCAGTGTATTTGCCCCCATTCATATCTGTATCGCATTTACCCATCAACTGGTTCCCGATTTAAAAGACGCGCTGATCCTGATCAAAAACCGATACGGAAATGAACTGCCTTCGCTGTTCACCTTTGCCACCGGCCCAAGCCGGACGGCGGATATTGAGAAAACCCTTGTGGTGGGGGTACACGGTCCTGGCGAAGTCTTCCTGTTTTTAGTTGACTAATCTTTGTAGCCTTGAAGCACTTACTTTCCATACTGGTCCTAAGCCATCTGCTTATCGCCTGTTCCTCCTCCCGGAAATCAACCCACATGAAACCCTCCAATCCGGTCGTGGCGCATCGTGGCGCCTTTAAACTCAACGGTTTTCCCGAAAATTCCATCGCTTCCCTGAAAGAAGCCATTCGCCTCGGTTGCAGCGGCTCGGAGTTTGATGTGCGTATGAGCGCGGATGACTCGCTAATCATCAACCACGACCCGCATCACCAGGGAAAAACAATCGAGAATACCTTATTTTCCGATCTCCGGGTATTAACCTTGAGCAATGGAGAACCCTTGCCTACTTTGCGCGAATACCTCGTGGCCGGACTGACCAACAATCCTTCCACCACGCTTGTCCTTGAAATAAAACCCACCGATGGTGGCGCAGCCCGTGGGCAGCGGATCGTGGACCGGGTGCTGGCGCTGGTACATGAACTGAAAGCAGAAAAGCGAATCCTGTATATCGGCTTTAATTATGACATGATGGTCTATCTCCACCAGCAAGACCCCAGGGCTTCGATTCAATACCTGAATGGTGACAAATCACCGGCGGAATTAAAAAAGGCGGGTTTTGCGGGACTGGATTATCATTTTACGGTCTTTCAAAAAAATCCCCACTGGATCAAAGAAGCCAAAGAACAGGGGATGGCGCTGAATGCGTGGACGGTAAATGATAAAACGACGATGGAGTGGTTATTGAAGGAGGGGTTTGATTATGTGACGACAAATGAGCCGGAGATGCTGTTGGGATTACTGTAATTTCTCGCGGCGCACGCAAAGAATTATGCGGCCGCGGCGGCCCTCCTTTTTTTGAAATAAAGACTGCCGTTGCGTTCTTTGCCTCTTTGTGTCCGCCGCGAGAAACCCACTTAATCATATCACTATTCTTCGTAAATTACAGCAATGACCTCACATCTCTTCGTTTACGGTTCCTTGCGCAAGGGTTTTCAAAGCCCGGTATATGAATACATCAGCCGGTATTTTCATTATGTCTGTGAAGCCCGGGTAAAAGGCCGGATGGCTGATATGGGGGAATACCCGGCCGCCGTGCCGGAAGGTGATCAGTGGATCATTGGCGAGCTTTATGTGATTAAGAACCCCGATGAGTTTGGCTGGGCCTTTGGGCAGTTGGATGATTATGAAGGCGTGAATGTGGAAGAGGGAGAAACCCAGCTTTACCGTCGTGAACTGGCCTCTATTGATACTCCTGACGGATCTGTTGAAGCCTGGATTTATTGGTACAACCAGGATGTATCGGGTCACCCTATAATTGCTTCGGGTGATATTTTGCAATACATTGCAGAAAAGAACAAATAGCGTGGAGCTTTCCCCCGGAAAAAAAATATACTTTCTCTCTGATTTTCATCTTGGCGCTCCCAACCCGGAAGCCAGTTTGATCCGTGAAAAAAGGATCGTTTCCTTTCTTTCCCAGGCGGCCCGGGATGCCCAGGTCGTATTTATTGTCGGTGATATGTTTGATTTCTGGTATGAATACCGGTCGGTTGTCCCTAAGGGGTTTACCCGTTTGCTGGGTAAGCTGGCGGAAATGACCGATGCCGGTATCCAGGTCCATTTTTTCGTTGGCAACCACGATATGTGGATGCGTGATTACCTGCAAAAGGAGCTTGGGATCCCCGTTTATTTTGAACCCCGGGAATTTGAGTTCCATGGCAGGAAATTTGAGATCGGTCATGGTGACGGGCTTGGCCCGGGAGATAAGGGCTATAAATTTTTGAAAAAGATCTTCCGCAATCCGGCCTGTCAGTGGCTTTTTGGCGTCTTCCCTCCGTATATCGGCATGGGATTGGCAAACTATCTGAGCCGGAAGAGCCGGGCACAGACGGGCGCCAAAGAGGAGGTCTTTTTGGGGGCGGACAAGGAATGGCTGATCATCCATTGCCGGGAGATATTGCAGAAAAAGCCGGTGGACTATTTTGTTTTTGGTCACAGGCACCTCCCCATTGATCATGCGTTGTCGGCCCAAAGCCGGTATATCAACCTGGGTGACTGGATCCATTATGATACCTATGCGGTATTTGATGGTAATAATATGGAGCTAAAATCGTTTACGGGAAAGGATCATAAAATCATCCGATCTTGAATAAAGTACTGACCATTTTCCTGTTGGTTATGTTGCTGTCACCGGCTTCCCGGTCACAGGCTGATAGCTCCTTCCATCTGTTGCGTACCATTCCGGAAACATTAGAGGATATGGCGGTGGACAACCTGGATAATCTTTACCTGCTTCGGGTTTCGGGGCAGTTAAAAAAAACAGGCCCACAGGGTGATTCGCTGGCCGTGTTTAATGATTTGCGGCGGTATGGGCCGGTTTCAAAAATTGATGTATCCAACCCTTTGCGGGTACTGCTCTATTACCAGAATTTTTCCACGGTTTTGATCCTTGACCGTTTTTTGAATGTGCGCACCACCCTGGATCTCCGCAAATCAAATATTCTGCAGGTTAACGCGATCTGTTTGTCGTATGATAATAATATCTGGTTGTATGACGAGATCGAGCACAAGCTTAAAAAAGTGGATGAAAATGGCAAGGTTCTGATGGAGACCCCTGATTTCAGGTTGATCTTTGGCGAAGCCGCCGCGCCTGAACTGATCACCGATCAGGATGGATTGGTTTATTTATATGACCGGAACCTTGGGGTTTATGTATTTGATTATTATGGCGCGCTGAAGAATAAGATCATCATCCAGGGATGGGATAATCTCCGGGTGGCCGGGCAATCGATCTGGGGAACAAAAGGTAATATGCTTTATCGCTACCGCAAAGACCTTTTCCGGGTATATGATCAGCCCCTGCCCAAGGCCTTTTCACCGTTTGAGAAATTACTGTTTACTCCTTCCCGTATTTACGTGATGAAAAAGGACCAGTTAGCCATCTACGAAATCCGCTAATCCGCTAATCCGCGAAATCCGTGTAATCCGTGTAATCCTTGTATTTATTTCACCACTTCCGCCAACTCCATATCAAACATACCATATTTCCCATATTCCACTACACGACCCAATTCTTTTCCATCTTTTAATACAATGATCGTAGGGACATTCTTTACGCCCAGTGCTTCGGCGAGATGACTCAGGGTCTTTTTATTTTCATCGGTGCCAATCAGGGTGATATGATCCGGAGGGAAAGCGGCGGCGTCCACCAGTTTGAAGAATTTGGGAATGATAAAGTGGGAGTCGTGGCACCAGGTTCCCATAAACACGATCAGTTCATATTCGGGGTGTTTTTTTAGTCCCTCTACCGCATTGGGGAAGGGAGTATAGCCTTTTTCATTTTCGGCATACCAGGCAAAGGCAGTATCCTTTATCAGCAGGTCGCGGGAGATAATGCCTTTTAATATCTTTTCATTGTCGCTATTGCGAGATACTTCATATTGCGTTTGGGCGGAGAGGCAATAGTGGGTTAAAAAAAGGAATGTGATCAGTAGATACTTCATGGTTTTTGGGTTTAACCGCGAAGACACAAGGGCGCAGAGTCGCGCAAGGTCTTTGCGTTACCTAGCGTCTTTGTGTCCTGGCGGTAAAATAATTAAAGATTTGCTTTCAATTCCAACAAGAATCCCCGTATTCCTTCCAGCGACCGGATCATTTCAAATTTCTGTTCGGCCTTCTTGTTGTTCTTCAAAAAATCCTTAGCGCCTTCGATCGTGAACTTTCTACGACGCAAAAGATCATAAATAAGTTGCAGGTTTTTGACATCTTCCGGGCGGAAGAAACGATCGCCTTTGCGATTCTTGCGGGGTTTGAGAATGGAGAACTCTGATTCCCAATAGCGAAGAAGGGATTGATTGACCTGGAACCAACCGGCCACTTCCCCGATGGAATAGTATTGTTTTTGAAAAAGGACCTCATCGGCCGGTACATTCACCAGATCGGCCATCTGGCTGATCTCTTTGAGCGAACGACGGCCACGGGTGGATTTGCGAATGGGTAAATCCAGGGAAACCGGAGGCTCTTCCTTTTTCACCATCGGCTCTTCAAATACCTTTTCTTCAGCCGGGGGCCTGGGCGCCACCAGAGGGCGTTTCTCGAGTAGTATTTCCTCCACTGGTTTAGGGGGGGAAAACTCCTGCTCGGGGGCCGAGAAATCAAAGGTTATTTGGGTGAGGGGTTTCGTCATGGGTCGCTGTAAAAATACGATATTGGAAATTAAGAAATTCGGGAGTTTTCCACGTTTGGGGTTTACCACGGAGAACGAGAGGAAGCAGAGGCTCGCTGAAGATTTTACCGCCAGGGCACAAAGGCACAAGGCATCGCGAAGGGCTAAGTGCATAAGGCCAATTCCTATTAGCTATCTCTGCATATCTCCCCTTCCTCTTGTTCCCTGCGGTGAAAAAAACTCCCTTCCTAATCAAAGCTCTGGTTCGACGCTCCGGCCTTTTTCAGCAGCCTGTCAAATTGCTCGGGAGAAAGATCATTATAGAAGAAATAAACGGGGTCGATTTTCTGACCGTTTTTATGAACCTCATAATGCAGGTGGGGGCCGGTGGATTTTCCCGTACTGCCCACCCAGCCGATGACTTCGCCCCGGGTCACTTTCTGGCCCCGGCGGGCCTTGATCCGGCTCATGTGGCCATAGAGGGTTTTGTATCCATAGCCATGGTTGATGATGATATGGTTGCCATATCCTCCGTCGCTAAAACCCGATTCTTCAATCACGCCATCAGCCGTGGCATAGATGGGTGTGCCCGTGGGGGAGGTAAAATCCAGTCCGGCATGGAGTTTTATGGTCTTATAAATGGGGTCGATCCGGTAGCCAAAACCCGAGGCGATCCGTTCCAGGTCCTTATTGCTTACGGGCTGGATGGCCGGGGTGGCGGCCAGGATCTTTTCCTTGTTTTTGATCCGTTCATTGATTTCGCCGTATGATTTATTCTGGATGGCGATCCGGTTCCGGAGTTCATTCACCGAGGTCAGGAGGGAACGATAAAGCTGGTTGCCCGTCATGCTTTCGATGATGGCTGCCTGTTGCACTTTTTCCTGGGCTTTGGCCCTGGCGCTATCGGGAATGGGGTTGGCCTCAAAAATGGTGCGGTAAACTTCATTGTCCCGTTTTTCCAGTTCCCGCATTTCGCGGCGCACTTCCCGCAATTCCTTGGAAAGCTGGTCATACCCGTCGGTCAGACGGTCATTTTCCATTTTTAAGAGACGCTCATTGGGGGAGCCAACAAAACGAAAGGCAAAGAAGGAAATAAGGGCGGCAGTGACGAGGGCGGCGGCCAGAAAACCAAATACCCGCAATACTTTTACCCGGATGGGGGTCTCCAGTTTTTCGTACCGGAGGGTGTGTGTGTTGTAGAAGTATTTGATCTTTTTCATGGTGCTTGGGGGCCAGAAATTAATACCTTTGCGTCCCAGCCGTCAGGGGTCAACAAATATAGACGGTTTACCTGCAAATATCAACCCAAAAAGCTATGCTTACCAGCGCGGAAATACGTGATAAATTCCTGGCCTTTTTCCGGTCCAAGGGCCACAATATCGTTCCCTCGGCGCCGATCGTGGTCAAAAATGACCCCACCCTGATGTTTACCAATGCCGGGATGAACCAGTTTAAAGACCTGTTCCTGGGGCATAAAACACCTGCCGATACCCGCGTGGCCGATACCCAGAAATGTCTTCGGGTAAGCGGCAAACACAATGACCTGGAAGAAGTGGGCGTGGATACCTATCACCATACCATGTTTGAAATGCTGGGGAACTGGAGTTTTGGGGATTATTTCAAAAAAGAAGCCATTGAATGGAGCTGGGAATTGCTCACCGGGGTGTATGGTATTTCCAAAGACAGGATCTATGTCACCATTTTTGAAGGGGATACCAAAGAGAACATCCCGAAAGATGAAGAGGCATTTACCGAATGGAAAAAATGGATCGCCGAAGACAGGATCTTGTTGGGAAATAAAAAAGACAATTTCTGGGAAATGGGGGATACCGGCCCCTGTGGACCCTGTACCGAAATACATGTGGATTGCCGTCCGGACGCGGAGAGAAAAAAAGTGGATGGCAAGACCCTCGTCA
>JAYRZH010000086.1:0-13402 GCA_041916555.1 Chitinophagaceae bacterium
GAAAAAACCATGACCCATAACCGGGAACAGGCGCTTAAACTGGTTAAACTCTGCAAAGAACATCCCAAACAGATCTTTCAGGTTGGGCACCAATACCGCTATACCCCGCTTTATTTTCAGATCAAAGACATGATTGAAGGCAATGCCCTGGGAAAGGTGACACAGATCGATTGTCGATGGGACCGTAACTGGAACTGGCGACGGGAAGTGCCAGAGGGATACACCGACCGACAGATCAATTGGCGGATGTATAGGGAATACAGCGGCGGATTGGCTGCTGAATTGCTTTCCCACCAGATCGATTTTATCAACTGGGTTTATAATACCCACCCCGATGAAGTCTATGCCACCGGGGGTATTGATTTTTATCCCGATGGAAGGGAAACCTACGATAACCTCCAGGCCGTATTGCGGTACCAAAAAATGGGCATGATCGGCAACTTTGGCGCAACCTGCTCCAATGAACGGGAAGGGTATATTTTCAAACTCAAAGGGAACCGTGGAACCCTGGAACTATTGATGAACGAAGGGTATTACTATCCCGAGAAACAAGTGCGTAAAGAACTGGAGACCGTTGACGGAGTCAGTGGCGCCACCAAGATCGAATGGAACAAAGAGGGTGGCGTAGCTTTGGTAAAAGAAAAAATGAAAGATGGTACCTGGTACGCTCTGGCTGAGTTTCATAAAGTCATCACCGAAGGCGGCCAACCCGCGAGCAATGTGCACACCGGGGCTGCTTCGGCCATTTGCGTCGATATGATCAACCGGTCATGTTTTGACCACCAGATCGAACACTGGAATAATCAATGGACATTATAAAAACCTAACTATGCGCGTGATCATTCTCTCTCTGCTCTTTATTAGTTTTCAAGCCAGCGCTCAATGGCAACCGCTGTTTGATGGCAAAACGCTAAAGGGATGGAGCAAAGTGGCCGGTGATGGGGAATACAAAGTGGAAGACGGGGCCATCGTGGGCATCAGTGTTCCCAATTCACCCAATACCTTTTTGGTTTCTGAAAAAGAATATGGCGATTTCGTACTCGAACTGGAAATGAAAGTAGAAGACACCACGTCCAATACAGGGGTTCAATTCCGTAGTCATTTTGACCCCAAGGGCAATAACGGTCGTGGCCGGGTATATGGATACCAGTTTGAGGTTGACCCCAGTTCACGTCGCTGGACCGGTGGTATTTATGATGAAGCCCGCCGGGAATGGTTGTATCCGCTTACGCTTAACCCATCCGTGCAAAATGCCTTTCTGCTAAATCAGTATAATAAGATCCGGATCGAAGCCCAGGGTCATACCCTCCGCACTTTTATCAATGGGCGCGAAGCTGCTTTTTTGATCGATACCGTTGATGCTTCCGGCTTTATTGCTTTACAGGTACATGGTGTTGGCAATCCCGACCATGCCGGTAAAAAAGTGTATTGGAAAAATATCCGGATCAAGCAGGGCTCCTTTAAGCCCAGTCCTTATGCCGGAATCTATATCGTAAATACGATCCCCAACAACCTGAGCGCCTGGGAGAAAAAACAAGGTGTAAAACTCCTGTTTGATGGCAAATCATCTGCCGGTTGGGTGGGAGCCTACAAAGACCAGTTCCCTCAAAAAGGATGGCAGATTGAAAACGGGGAGCTTCGCGTACTGGCTTCAAACGGAGCGGAATCCACCAATGGAGGAGACATTGTCACCACCGAAACCTATAGTGCCTTTGACCTCTCTTTTGAATTTAAATTGAGCAAGGGCGCCAACAGTGGCGTAAAGTATTTCGTCACCCTGAACGAAAAAAATGCTGGCTCCGCCATTGGTTTGGAATTCCAGTTATTGGATGACAGCCTGCACCCCGATGCCAAAATGGGTCGTGATGGAAACCGCACACTCGCTTCGCTGTACGACCTGATCAAGGCGCAAAAAACTACCCGCTTTATCCGTCAGCCTGGTGAATGGAACCGGGGAAGGGTCATCGTGTACCCTGATAACCGGGTGGAACATTACCTGAATGGGATCAAGGTACTGGAATACCAGCGGGGCTCACAGGCCTACCGCGACCTGGTGGCCCTCAGCAAATACAAGGTTTGGGAGAATTTTGGAGAAGCCCGCGAAGGCCGAATCCTATTGCAGGACCATGGCGATGCCGTGAGTTTCCGGAGTGTAAAGATCAGAAGGTTGTAAGGTATCAGACCTTAGGTTCCCATCCTTTTTCATACTCCCTTCTCCACAACTTCATGGCTTCGGAGTCATTGGTGATATGACCATTAGAGGGGTCACAGTATAATGTCGTCCCTCTTCGCTGGGCTATATTGGCCAGGTGACAGAGCAATACACTTTTATGCCCTTCGTCCATGGTTGAGTTCAGGCTGGCTTCGCCCCTTACGCTGTTGATGAAATTGTGAAAATGGAAAAAGTCGAGGTTACCGGTTGCGCTTAATGTGTTTGTGGCATCATTGGAGGCCCCGGCTTTTACTTCCTTTACCAACTTGTTGTTTCCATCATAGATCGCATAATCATCATTACCCCGGTTGACCATGGTGCCATTGGTGCCATAGATAATAAAACCACGGCCGCCACCCTCTATCTCAAACTTATTGCAGCTTCTGCCTTCCCAGGTGATGCTTTTATTGGGTCCAAATTCAAAACTGGCCACTTGTGTATCAGGGGTTTGCCAATCATCCTTAAACGCGTATCGCCCACCGGCTGAAGTCACTTTGGTGGGATAATCCACCCCCAGCATCCAGCGGCACATATCAATTTCATGGGTTCCGTTGTTACAGGTTTCGGCGGTGCCCCAGTGCCAGAACCAGTGCCAGTTATAATGGACCAGGTTATCCTGGAAATCACGACGGGGTGCCGGGCCCTGCCAGAGGTCAAAATCGAGTGTGGAAGGAACGGGTATTTTCTTTCCGGTGCCAATCGAGCGTCGGTTATTGGCATACCAGGCTTTGGCAAAATAGGCTTCACCGATCACGCCTTCCCTTACCTGCTTCACGGCATCTATCAGGTTGGGCATGGAACGCCGCTGGTTTCCCATCTGAATGCGGGTATTGGGATATTGATGCATCAGGTCAACAAGCAATTCCCCTTCAAACGGGTTATGACTAAGCGGTTTTTCGAGGTAAACATGTTTCCCGTGCTTTACGGCTAAAATGGTGGCGGGGGCATGCCAGTGATCGGGGGCGGCCACTACCAGGGCGTCAAAATCTTTATAAGTCACCAGTTCGCGGATATCCTTTACCACTTTTGGCACACGGGGTTTCCCATTAAATGGCCTTAACCCATTGGCAATGGCTTTTTCTTCCACATCACAGATATAGGCTACTTCCACATTGGGCAACTGGGAAAAACAATTGGCGAGGTAGGCACCCCTGCCATTGGTCCCCATCACGGCAAGCACCACTTTATTGCTCGGCGCATTCTTGCCAAATACGGGGAAGTTCAGGATGGTGATACCGGCTGCGGCAAGGGAACTGTCACGTAAGAATTTTCGGCGGTCCATAGCAGAGGGTTTTTGATGGTTAAAGTTAATGATATTATAAACCACAGTGACGCAGAGAATAAATGACTGGAGCCTGAAACTTATCACCAAAAACTCTTAATTCTTTTTCTCTGTGCCTCCGCGCCTTTGTGGTTTACCAAATTTCAAATTTAATCCCGACCTTCGCCTCTGAAACATGAATAAAAAAGAACGCATTATTCTCTTTCTGCTCGCGGCATTGAATTTTACGCATATCCTTGACTTCATGATCATGATGCCGCTGAGCAATTACCTCATGCCTTATTTCCATATCGGGGCACAGCAGTTTAGCATCCTGGTTGCCTCATATTCGATCAGCGCCTGTGTGTCGGGATTGGTAGTAGCCATGGTGATTGACAGGTTTGACCGGAAAAGGGCCCTGATCTTTGCCTATATCGGATTTATGCTGGGTACCATTGCCTGTGGGTTGGCACCCAGTTATGCGTTGTTGTTAAGCGCCCGTATCATGGCGGGTTTGTTTGGGGGCATCCTGGGGGCACAGGCATTATCCATCGTGGCCGACCTGTTTAGTTATGAACGCCGTGGACGCGCCATGGGTGCCGTAATGAGCGCATTTGCCGCCGCTTCCATCCTGGGGGTACCCATTTCGTTATACCTGACCAATCTTTTTAAGTTCAACTGGCATGTGCCCTTCCTGGTCATTGGCGGGGTTGGTACCATACTGATACCTTTCATGATCTATTACATGCCTTCCATGACCGGTCATATAAAAGACTCCGGACAAAAGATACGGTTTGAAGCCGTCACCACTGTATTTGAAAGAGCTGACCAACGTACCGCCCTTATTTTCTCCTGCTTATTAATGATGGGGCATTTCCTGATCATCCCATTCATCAATCCCTATCTGGAATTTAATAAAGGGTTTTCCAAAGGAAATATCCCTTTGATCTATTTGTCTGGCGGCATCGCTTCCTTTGTGGCCGCCATTTTCCTGGGCAGGTTTTCAGATAAGGTAGGAAAACTGCCTGTGTTCCTTTGGTCCGTCTTTTTTTCCCTCTTCATGGTGCTGATCATCACCGCCATGCCCAATGTCCATTTTGCCATCATCCTTGGTTTCTTTGCCATCTGGTTCATGTTAGCTACCGGTCGTGCTGTTACCGCCCAGGCCATGATCAGCGAGGTGGTGTCCAGTGAACAAAGAGGGAGCTTTATGAGTGTTAATGGCAGCGTTCAGCAATTGGGGAGTGGGATCGCCTCGCTGGCTGCCGGAGCCATTGTTTTTACCGACAAAGCTTCCGGGAAGATCATGCACTATAACTGGGTAGGCTACCTGAGTATCGCCGTGCTTTTTTCCACCATGTTAATAGGTGGAATGATCTTTAAGAAAATAGATAAATAGATTACTCCCAAAGAATCCCATTATTTCAACACCCGGTAAACGGGATACCGCAGGTAATCCGGCTCGAAGTACACGGAGTTTTCATAAACAAAATTCAACTGCGCCCTCCCGTTTTTGGCAAAATTGGTATCCGCCGCCCTTCTTTCTTCCAGTTTGGCTTTTACTTCCGGATGGGTCTTCAGGTATTCAGTGGCGGTTTCTTCAAATACATAACCCGAAAATCCCTCCTTCTGCCCCAGTATCCCGTCGAAATAATTCCAGGCAAAATAAGAATCCGGTGCACGGGGTTCCAGGGTTTCTACCAAAAAACGATTGGCCACCTGGTTAAGCGGGATATAAATATCCCCTTTTCTGAACTTCACCATTTGCCTGGTGGAGGAGGTTTTAACTTCCGAATTGATATGATGTGATTCGTAAGGACGTGGTGAAGATTTGTATTCATCAATGCGGTACACTTCCACTTCAACCAGGGTATCCTTTTTCAACGGTTCCATCTGTACCCCGTTGATCTTTAGCAATTCGATCACCGGCCACCATCCCTGGGGAATGATATAGGCTTTGGGTTTTTGAATCACCAGGTCGGGCACATAGTAGTTATAAAACTTTACCATGGTTTCAAATGGCTGGTTGCGGTCATAATACAAGCGGGTTTGTCCTGAAACCTCACTTGGTTTATATCCGGCCTTAAATCCTTTGAACAACCGCTCGCTGTACCGGCTCTTGTCCAGTTTCCAGGTAATGGGAAATTCAGTTTGGCTGATCACAGCCTTACGATCTTTTTCACGCACCGACTTTATCACCTCACTATGGGTGGAGGTGAACTCGATAAAACTCTTCATCAGTTCCAGCGTAGCTTCCACGCGCTGGGAATAAGGCTTGAGCATGTGGGTTTCGGCCACAAAGGAAAAAGTGGACCAGAGCGCGCCATAACCGCTGCCATAGCGGGGGCCTTCAAAGAATTCAGGCCAGCCATTTTCCGGGGTATCCCCAAAACTATTGACATAAGGAATCAGGTCATAGCCCTTCTTTTTCATGGAGGCGTAAAGTCCGGGTTCAAATTGCTGGTTCATGTAGGAACCGGTAGCGCCACCAAGTTTGTTGTGTTGGGTAGCGATCAGGGTCATGACATGCTGGTAATCGGCGCCATTGCTTACATGGTTATCCAGGAAAACATCGGGTTGGGTTAAATGAAAAATTGCGGCAAAGGACCTGGCTTCGCGTGAATCGGATTTAATAAAGTCACGGTTAAGGTCAAGGTTCTGTGAGTTTCCCCGAAACCCAAATTCGGTGGGGCCGTCCTGGTCAACGCGGTAATAAGGGCTTCTATTCAGGCATCCGCCGATATTATAAACCGGTATGATGGCCAGCACGATATTGTCTGGCAGTTTTAGTTTATTGGCCACAATATCCCGCGCCATGATCATGGAGGCATCGATGCCATCCGGTTCCCCGGGGTGGATGCCATTGTTGATGAGCAGGACACGTTTGTTGTTCTTGCGGATATTGGTGAAATTATGATCCCCGTTATTAGCGATCACCACCAGGTGGAGCGGGAAACCGGCATCCGTCATTCCCATGGTCAGCATTTTTACCTTGCCCGAGGCGGCATCCAGTTTCTGCCACCAGTCGATGGTTTCCTGGTAAACCGGGGTCTCCTTACCCATCGTCCTTTCAAACCGTATCGCAGGAAGGGGTGATTGGGCTATGGAAAACAGGGCACACACCATTAGACAGAAGAGAAGAACAGGTTTCCGCATAAGCATAATTTGAATAAAAATAAAAAAGGCACCCGTTATGGATGCCTTTTTTAAAAAAATATTTAAAGCCTTACTTGGCCAGGGTGTTTACTTTCTTAGCCAGCTTGCTTTTCAGGTTGGCGGCTTTGTTCTTGTGGATAACACCACGCTTGGCCAGTTTATCGATCATGGAAGCTACTTTGGGGTATTCTTCACCAGCGGCCTTCTTCTCTTCCAGGGTGCGCAGGTCACGGATAGCATTACGGGTAGTTTTTCCGTAATATTTATTTCTTTCGCGACGGGTAGCAGCCTGACGAACATCCTTCTTGGTAGCCTTGTGATTAGCCATAACGTTACAGTGTTTTTATCCTAAAAATTTAGGGAGGCAAAGGTAGGGGGAAAGGCAGATATTTCCAAAATATTTGCCAGTCAGCCCAGGATTTCAGCGGTTATATTGTAAATTATTGATTATGAGTGATTAATTATTGGGGTAAATTGAATTTCCCGTCATTTAGCCATTCATAATCAACAATTAGTCATCCTGAATCTCCCTTCCCCTTTCACCCGCAACTCTGCACTTTTTGAACGATATTTGTCTCCCGAAATAAAAACCACAAATACCCCCTTGTCGATGAAGGATTTTTCCTACATAACGAGTTCGTCCCCTGCCTATATTGAAACGCTGTACCAGGATTTTATTAAAAACCCCGATAGTGTTGACCCCGAGTTCCGGAAATTCTTTGAAGGTTTTGATTTTGCGGTTACCACCGGAAAATCAGGATTGAATGGAAAGCCTTCCGTAGCTCCGGCTGAAACAGTGGCTGTGGGCGCCGGTTCTGGCACCGACTGGGCCAAAGAACTGGGTGCATACCGTCTGATTCTGGGTTATCGCAATAAGGGCCACCTGATTGCGGATACCAATCCCATTCGTCAGCGAAAGGACCGTGGCGCCAACTTAAACCTGGCTTTTTTTGGATTATCGGAATCTGATCTTGACCATCCTTTCCAGGTTGGAAATATGATCGGGCTGGGTACGGTATCGCTTCGCCAGATCTTGGAACACCTGCAGAAATGTTACGCGGGTCATGTTGGGATTGAATTTAAATATATCAGCAGCCAGCAAAAGGTTGATTGGCTGACGCGGGAGATGGAACAGGCATTTACCCGTCCCCTGCCCCTGGAAAAGAGACGACGGATCCTGGAGAAGATCAACCAGGGTGTCATCTTTGAGAAATTCCTCCACACAAAATATGTTGGCCAGAAGCGTTTTTCCCTGGAAGGTGGGGAAAGCACCATTGCGGCCCTGGATGCCATTATCCATACCGCCTCCCAGTATGATGTGCAGGAGGTCGTAATTGGTATGGCCCACCGTGGCCGTCTCAATGTACTGGCGAATATCATGGGTAAAACCTATGAACAGATATTTAGTGAATTTGAAGGTACCGCAAAGCTGGACCAGACCATGGGAAGCGGGGATGTAAAATACCACATGGGTTATGGTAGTGAGGTGCAAACCGATGATGGACGCACCGTGTACCTCAAACTCATGCCCAACCCTTCGCACCTGGAAGCTGTTGACCCTGTAGTTGTAGGTTTTGCCAGGGCCAAGGCGGATGTAATGTACCAGGAGGAATTTGATAAAATACTTCCCATCCTTATTCATGGTGATGCCTCCGTAGCCGGTCAGGGTATTGTTTATGAAGTTTTGCAAATGAGCAATCTCCAGGGCTATTATACCGGGGGAACCATTCACTTTGTGATCAATAACCAGATCGGGTTTACCACTGATTTTGATGATGCCCGCAGTAGCGACTATTGCACTTCCCTTGCGGCGATGATCCAGGCACCTGTCCTTCATGTGAATGGCGATGACCCGGAAGCCGTGGTGAAATGTGTGGAGATCGCAACCCGTTTTCGCCAGGAATTTAATAGCGATGTGTTCATTGATATGGTTTGCTACCGGAAACATGGGCACAATGAAGGTGACGATCCCAAGTTTACCCAGCCACACCTGTATGCACTGATCGATAAACACCCGAACCCCCGCGAGGTATATACCCAGTACCTGATGGAAAACGGGGAACCGGATGCGCGTGACCTGGCCAAATCCATGGAAGCAAAATTCTGGCAGGACCTGCAGGCACGGCTTGATGGCGTGAAACAAAACCCGCTCCCCTACCATTACCAGCAACCGGAACAATGGTGGCGTAGTCTTCGACGGGCCAATCATGATGATTTTGACCAGTCACCAGTTACGGCCATCACCGCGGAACAATTCCAGACCATATTTGACGCGATCATGAAATGGCCCGAAGGGTTCAAACCCCTTCGAAAAGTGGAGAAGATTATCCAGGATAAGATCAAACTTTATCTAACGGAGAAAAAGATCGACTGGGCCACCGGAGAACTGATGGCCTATGGAAGCATCCTGCTCGAAGGAAATGATGTACGCATGAGCGGACAGGATGTACGTCGTGGTACTTTCTCGCACCGTCACGCCATCCTGCGTGATGAAAATACCGATGAAGCCTATTTCAGATTGAGCCAGGTTCCGGGCGCAACCGGAAAATTCAGGATCTATAATTCCCTGTTGAGTGAATACGGTGTACTCGGGTTTGAATATGGGTATGCCATGGCCAATCCACATGCGTTGGTGTTGTGGGAGGCGCAGTTTGGGGATTTTAGCAATGGCGCCCAGACAATGATCGACCAGTTTATTGCCGCCGGGGAACAGAAATGGAACCGGATGAATGGCGTCACCATGTTGCTGCCCCATGGATATGAGGGACAGGGCCCCGAACATTCCAGCGCGCGGATGGAACGCTACCTGCAAATGTGCGCGGAACTAAACATGGTGATCACCAATATCACCACCGCAGCCAATTTGTTCCATGCTTTTCGTCGCCAACTGGCCTGGCCATTCCGGAAACCCCTGATAAACTTTTCCCCCAAGGCCAATCTCCGTCATCCGGGATCTTATTCACCCGAAACGGAATTCATGAACGGAGGTTTCCGCGAAGTGATCGATGACCCGTTTATCACCGATCCGCAGGCAGTTAACAAAGTGCTCTTCTGTAGTGGCAAGATCTATTTTGATCTGGCAGAACGTCAACAAAAAGAGAATATCCGCAATACGGCCCTGGTGAGGTTGGAACAACTCTATCCTCTGCCGGAAAAACAACTGGAGGCTTTGTATAAAAAATATAACCGCGCCACCTGGTTCTGGGTCCAGGAAGAACCCCTGAACATGGGGGCGGCCAGTTTCCTGCAAATGAACCTGAAGAGCATCAATTACGGGGTCATCAGCCGCCAACCCAGCGCGGCCACCGCTACCGGATATGCCAAAGTTCATGCCCAGGAACAAAATGAGATCATCGACACGGCCTTTTCCATTTAAAAAAATTAATCGAGCAACAGCGAATTTATGATCAATATCAAAGTACCAACGGTTGGAGAATCCATTAGTGAAGTGACCCTGCTGAAGTGGGTCAAAAAAGAGGGTGAATATGTGGAGCGAGATGAAGTGATTGCCGAACTGGAAAGTGAAAAAGCCACTTTTGAAGTCAATGCCGAGCAGGCGGGTACCCTCAAATGGGGCGCCAATGAAGGCGATACACTAAAGATCGGGGACAGCCTGGGGTCGATTGATGAAACCGCTGCCAAACCGGAAAAAGCTTCCACTGTGGAAGCCAAACCGGTCGAGAAGCCTGCGCCACAATCCAACAATACCCCGGCACCCGCAGCCACAGTAGCTGAGAGTGTAAAAGCAACCCCGGTGGCGGCAGCGATTATCGCGGACAAGAAGATCGATCCCAAAACAGTAACCCCCAGCGGTTCGGCGGGTAAGATCCTGAAAGAGGATGTGCTGGCGGCGCTGACCCATCCGGGAACCAAAACCGGCACGGAACTCTTTACCCGTAACCAGAAAAAAGAGAAAATGAGCAACCTGCGCAAAACCATTTCGCGCCGGTTGGTGGAAGCCAAGAATACCACGGCCATGCTCACCACCTTTAATGAGGTGAACATGCAGCCGGTGATGGATACGCGAGCGCTTTACAAAGACAAATTCAAGGAAGTGCATGGCGTTAACCTCGGGTTTATGAGCTTTTTTGCCAAAGCCTGCGCCTACGCTTTACAGGAGTGGCCAGCCGTAAATGCCTATATCGATGGCGATGAACTTATTTACCACGACTACTGCGATATTTCCATTGCCGTATCCACGCCACGCGGATTAACCGTACCGGTAATGCGCAATGTGGAAAGCCTGAGCATGGCGGATATCGAAAAAAAGGTGGTTGAACTCGCCGGTAAGGCCCGGGATAATAAGCTGACCATGGAAGAACTTCAGGGGGGCACCTTTACCATTACCAATGGCGGGGTTTTTGGCTCCCTGCTAAGTACACCTATCATCAATATACCACAGAGCGCCATCCTGGGAATGCACAAAATCGAGGAAAGACCCATAGCCCTGAATGGCCAGGTGGTAATCCGCCCCATGATGTATATCGCGCTGAGCTATGATCACCGGATCATTGATGGCCGGGAATCGGTTAGCTTCCTGGTACGCGTGAAAGAATTATTGGAGAACCCGCAACAATTATTGTTTGGGAAGGATCCGGTGAAAGCCTTGCTTGAACTTTGATTTTTGGATTGAC
Source organism: Chitinophagaceae bacterium (assembly GCA_041916555.1). GTDB lineage: Bacteria > Bacteroidota > Bacteroidia > Chitinophagales > Chitinophagaceae > SpSt-398. The sequence goes on from JAYRZH010000086.1 coordinate 11,264, forward strand.
CTTTTGATACCTAATATCAGCCGGCACCATTCACATATCAATACTGCCTGCCAACTGCTGGAAAAATACAAGGGTGAAATGCCCTTTGCCCATTTTCTAAAGGCCTTTTTTCAGAAAGAAAAAAAATACGGTTCCCGCGACCGGAAAGCGATCGCTGATTATTGCTATTCCGCTTTCCGGCTGGGGAAAGCCGGTCTTTCCCTGTCTCCTGAGGAGAGAATACTGACAGGCTATTTCTTATCACATCGGGAGCCTTCCGATTTGCTGGCGACCTTTCATCCGGAATGGAATGATCAGGTAGCTGAATCACTAACTACAAAAACTTCATTCCTCAAAAACCGTATTGACATTTCCGGAATATTTCCCTGGAAAGATGCCCTCAGTGAAGGGATTGATGCCAATGATTACTCCTCATCTTTCCTCACCAAACCTGATCTATTCCTGCGTATCAGACCCGGTTATGAAGATATAGTCAGTAATAAATTAGAGAATGCCGGTCTCGCCTTTGAAAGACCGGAGAGTCAGGTGATCCGTCTGGCAAACAGTGCCAAAATTGAAGGGATATTGGAGATCAATAAAGAAGTGGTGGTACAGGATATTTCCTCCCAGCACTGTATTGACTTTGATTGGAAATATCTGCTCCCCCCGGGGCATACGCCACTCCGGGTCTGGGATGCCTGTGCGGCCTCAGGTGGAAAATCGATTTTATTATGGGATAAGCTTGGACCGGTTGACCTTACCGTTTCCGATTCCAGGGCGTCAATCCTAGCCAACCTTGAAAAACGTTTTATAGAAGCAGGCATTAAGTCCTACAAAAGACTTGTTGCCGATCTTACCCGGACTGTATCTTTTGAAGGGGATAAAAAATTTGAACTCATAATAGCGGATGTGCCTTGCACAGGCAGTGGTACCTGGGGGCGCACACCTGAGCAGTTGGTGTTTTTTGAGGGAGAAAGGATAAAAGAGTATGTAGCCCTTCAACAGAAAATACTGACAAATACCCTATCTCACTTAAAACCCGGAGGGTTGCTGCTATTTATCACATGCTCAGTTTTTAGAGGCGAGAACGAGAAAAATGTAAAATGGTTGGAGGAAAAATTTTCATTGACTTGCCTTGGGTGTAGCAGCATTGAGGGATATACAAAGAGAGGGGATAGCTTGTTTTCGGGTATCCTTCGGTTGGATTAACCGCCAGTACGCAAAACCGCTACTTTCTGACCACTTTCACACTCCGCTTGTTCACCCCATCCTCAAACCGAAGAATATAGGTACCCGCTGAAATGGATTTGATCACGGGGAAATCTACCGTGTAAACGCCATCCTTCTGGATCGACAGGTTTTTATTCGCTGCTACCAACCGGCCACGGCTATCAAACAACATCAACTGTGCCTGACCGGTTACCTGTGCTTTAAATGTGACAAACAGGTCACGGTCAAATGGATTGGGGAAAACCCTGAGCCAATCGTTTTCAAATAGGGTTGACTCTTTGGTAAGCGTGATGCTGGTATCCTTGGTCGCGCTTTTGTAATTAACAAAATAAACGCCCCCGGGCAGCGAACCCAGGTTAGTAAACGTATGTTCCCTGACATCCAGGGAGTCGGTGGTGAGGATCACACTGTCGATCTTATTTCCCAGGGCATTTCTCAGGTAAAGTTTTACCTCCCCGGAGATTTCAGCGATAAAGGCCGCATCAATATGATCCGTAAACGGGTCGGGTTGGGCCCTGAACCAACCGGTGGGTCCAAAGGCCTGGCGCGAACGGTCTGCTTTGAGAATATAATAGGCTGTGCGCATATTGGGAATGCCATAGCCAAAGCGGTCATCGGGATTGGTGTATTTGTGCGCGCTGCGCTGAAGCGCGTCGATCACTTTCATGTTGTTGTATTCCGGAAATGCCTGCCAGAGACAGGTAACCAGGCCAGCCATATTGGGATTGGCAAAGGAAGTGCCATTTCCACCAACCGGGTTTCCGGCTGCATTGGCGATAATGGTTCCTTGTCCAACGGAAGCTACATTGGGTTTGATCTTTCCCGCGGAATTAGGGCCCCAACTGGAGAACCCGGCGATATTTCCGAGGGCATTCACCGCCCCTACGGCTACTACACTGTCGCCATCGGCCGGACAGGAAATATATTTTA
>JAYRZH010000087.1:0-13219 GCA_041916555.1 Chitinophagaceae bacterium
CACCGTGTCGGGTCAGAATTCGAATAACTCTGTCCGCATCCCCAATGAGTTCTTCCATAAGCTTGAGAATAATGAGGACTGGGAACTCAAAGCCCGCAGCGATGGCCGGGTGATGAAGAAAGTACCGGCCCGTGAACTTTGGAACAAGATCTCCTATGCCGCCTGGCGTTGCGCTGATCCGGGCACCCAATACAACACCACCATTAATGAGTGGCATACCTGCCCCGCCGGTGGAGAGATCAGGGCTTCCAACCCCTGCTCCGAGTATATGTTCCTGGATAATACCGCCTGTAACCTTGCTTCCGCCAACCTGATGAAATTCTTCGATACGGAGAAAAACATCTTTGATGTGGAAGGGTATGAATACAATTGCCGTCTCTGGACCACCGTACTCGAAATCTCTGTGCTCATGGCCCAGTTCCCCTCCAAGGAAGTGGCCCAATTGAGTTATGAGTACCGCACCCTGGGTCTTGGCTTTGCCAACCTTGGTACCGTGCTGATGGTAAGCGGCATTCCTTACGACAGCGAAAAGGCCCGCGCCATTGCCGGAGCCATTACCGCGATCATGACAGGGGTAGCCTATCGCACCTCTGCGGAAATCGCCCAATTCCAGGGAGCTTTCCCCCGCTACCAGGAGAACCGGGAGCATATGATGCGGGTAATGCGCAACCACCGCCTGGCTGCCTACGACGCCGATGAATATGAGAGCCTGAGCATCAAACCCCAGGGTATCCATGCCCAGCATTGCCCTGATTACCTGCTGAAAGCCGCCTGCAAGGCCTGGGATGAAGCGGTAGAACTGGGTGAGAAATATGGTTATAGAAACGCACAGGCCACCGTAATTGCCCCTACAGGCACCATTGGCCTGGTAATGGATTGTGATACCACCGGGGTGGAACCCGACTTTGCCCTGGTGAAGTTTAAAAAGCTCTCTGGTGGCGGTTATTTCAAGATCATCAACCAATCAGTACCCGTTGCCCTTCGCAACCTGGGTTATGGGGAAAAAGAAGCGGATGCCATTGTGAAATATGCCGTGGGTCATGCCAGCTTCTCCGGCGCCCCCTTTATCAACCACCAGAGCCTGAGCGAAAAAGGATTTATCGCCGAAGAGATCAAGAAGCTGGATGCCGCTGTGGCCACCGCCTTTGAGATCGGGTTTGTATTCAATAAATACACCCTGGGTGAAGAATGTCTCCAACGCCTGGGCTTTACCCCGGAACAATACAATGATTTCTCCTGGAGCCTGCTGGAAGCCCTTGGCTTTAGCGACGACCAGATTGATGCGGCCAATGATTATGTGTGTGGTACCATGATGCTTGAAGGCGCCCCTCACCTGAAATCAGAACACCTGCCCGTTTTTGACTGTGCCAATAAATGTGGAAAGAAAGGCGAACGCTATATCCATGCGCATGGCCATATCCGCATGATGGCCGCCACCCAGCCCTTTATCAGTGGCGCCATTTCCAAGACCATCAACCTGCCTCATGAAGCCTCTGTAGAGGAAATCGCGGATGCCTATTTGCTGAGCTGGAAACTTGGTCTTAAAGCCAATGCCCTCTACCGAGATGGTTCAAAACTGAGCCAGCCGCTGAGCAATAAGAGCGATAAGAAGAAGAAAACAGATGAGGCCAAGGCCGAAGAGGTGGTGGAAATCCCCACCAACGAAAGCGCGATCGTGGACATGGGCAAACTTACGATCGAAGAATTGCTGGATGAAGTTCAGAAGCGCGTACAAGCTTCTCCCGATACCAAACTGAAACGCCGTCTTGCCAAGATCGTGGAGCGCCGTACTTTACCTGCGAAACGCCGCGGGTTTACCCAAAAAGCCAAGATCAACGGCCAGGCTGTATTCCTCCGCACGGGTGAATACGCCGATGGTACCATCGGAGAGATCTTTATCGATATGGCCAAAGAAGGAGCTACCATGCGCAGCATGATGAACTGCTTTGCCATCTCCATCTCTATCGGTCTCCAATACGGTGTGCCGCTGGAAGAATTTGTAGAAAAATTTGTGTTCACCAAATTCGACCCCGCCGGTTTTGTGGAACACCCGAATATCCGCACCACCACGTCAATCGTTGACTTCATCTTCCGTGTACTCGGATATGAATACCTGGGTCGTACCGATCTCGTTCATATCCTCGATAAACCGGAAGTGAATAATACAGGTGCCGATGATTGGGATGATATCCCCACCAACCTGGAGTACGAAAAAGAACCCGAACTCTCGAATGTACGTGTGGTAGGCTCCGTGCAACCCAAGGCCACCAAGGCTGCCCCCAAGGCGGAAACCAGCCTGGATGCCGTAAACGCCGCCGCCCGTAGCATGCAAAGCGATGCCCCGGCTTGTAATACCTGCGGACATATCACAGTACGCAGCGGTACCTGCTACAAATGCCTGAATTGTGGCAATAGCATGGGTTGTAGCTGATAAATATTGTTTAGGACGGAAAAACCAAAATAGCTGAAGATTGTACCCTCGAGGATCCTGTAACCATTACGGGATCCTTTTTTTTATGAGAAGGATTACACAGATTAGCGAATGGGATGACATTTCTTGTACTTCGCGCTCGCCGCTTCACTGGGCGTCAAGGCACGCATACAGCCAGATAAGAATACAAGGGCAACGATGGAGAGAAGGATCGCTTTTTTCATGAGTGGATTTTGGGTGACCGGAGGCAAGATATATGCCAGGATTGGCCCGAACAATAGGAAATGTACTTGGGATAAATTGTCCGGTCTGGATTCAATTGCTTTTTTTCGTTATGGCTTAAAATCTCTTAAGTAGGAACACCTATTGTAAGCATATTTATAGAACTGTGTATTCCCATATTCTTTTTTGAATTGGGCAAACATCGGGTTATTCCTGAATTTCTTATTGAACTCAACCATCTGTTTATCGTATGCTTCCCAATTATTGTAATTGTAATCAGGCATGGGTATTTGCCGTTGGGCGCATTTAGCCACCAGAAAAAAGGCGGCGGCCTTAAACTCTTTGTTGGTGGACAGATCAAGCGCCTTTTGATAATAAGCCCTGGCCTTGTTCACCTGATAGTATTCACGCTTCCAGGCGATATCATATTTTCCATGATTCCAGTCAGAACCCGAACGATAATATGAGACGGTCATATAACTGTTCCCGTAGTAACTCATGTTGTAATAGGCCGAGGCCAACTGGTAGTAAAGTTTGGCTTGTTCTTCGCCTTTTAAACCTGGAAGTTTGGTTTCGAGCTCCAACATTTTCCGGGCAAAACTCAACTTGGTATAAGCGACAGATACCTTTTTGTCATACCGTTGCCGGTCATTCAGGTAATCATGAAAGGGATCTACATGAAGGTTTTCCTCTTTTTCTTTTTCGCTGTTCCAATAACTTTCCGATAGGGGTTCGGAATTCCCCGCCTTTGACAACCACTCTGCCGCCTTGGCAAAATTAAAGTCACGCAAATAGGAGGTCCCGATCACATCCACCACCTGGTTCCGGTTAAAGGAAGAGTGGGTAAGCAGATGCGAAAGGAAGGGAGAGGGGTTCTTGTTTTCATAAAAGCCAAAAAGGGTAAGCACTTGCGCGGTGGTCATTTCGTTTCTGACAAAATCAATCCCGTTTCCTTCTCCATAAAATTCCTCTTCCGACTCGGAAAGGTCCATCAGATCGGCCACACCCAGGGCCAGGGCCGAGCGGGCCACATCACCTTGTTGCTGGTATTTCTGGGCCAGAATTTCCGATAGAAAATTCCGGTAGAAGATGCGGTACTCAGTGGAGTTGGTGGCTTTTTTGCGGAGCCATTGCAAGTGAGGTAACAGTTTTTCCTCCCTGGCCACATCGATCTTAGGGATGTCATTGGCCATGATCAACAAACGGATCAATTCTACCTGATCCTTTATTGTTTCAGAAGGGTTGAATTTCGATACTCCGGCTGCCAGGGCATCGGCCTTGGCGTAATTCCTATTCATAAATTCCAGGTAAGCGTTACCCACCTGGTAAAGCGCCGGGTTTTGGGTATTCTTATCAGTAGCCATTTTTTGAAAAAAGGCTGTCTCCCTAAGCAATTGCTGGTTGTTCTGGTTAAAGGGTGGTCGCCCGTCTTCCCAGGTAAAATAAAATGGCTGGCCCCCTTTTTCACTATGCAGGCGGGGGGTTAAAAATTGTTCCTCCAGTTTATTGATCTCTCTTACCGCAAGCACTTCCAGCAAGGGGCTTTTGGGGTCCCATTGTTGGATCTGGATCATGTCATCGAGTTTGTAGGAAGTACCAAATAACCCAAACATGCCAAGGATATTGGCTTTTTCCTGGTTGTTCTTTCCCATGGCCACATAGCTGTTTTTAAGTTCAGGACTCGCGTTCTGGCTGGCCCAGAGGAAACCTAGAAAATGAGAGCGCTTGTTTTTTTTGCTTTGAGCAAAGGCCTGGCTAAAGGAATAAGCAGCCTCTTTGGGTTTTCCGGATTTGAACAGGCTACCGGCCTTGTAAGCAAGCGCCAATTCTTTAACCGCAAAGGAATTTGTGGGAGGGAAGGCTTCCTCATACCACTTTATGCAATCAGTGAAACGGTTATTGTAAAAGGCCAGCTTGCACCTTAGGAAACCATATTTGGCTTTTAAAAATGGGTTGACCGTATTCCTGTACTGTTGATCGGCCCCGGTGATGTAGCGGTTGAGTTCATTGCTATCCGCCCGGTCGGGGGCGCTCCAGGCATCTGAAGCCACACTGTATTTTTCTGCCTGTTTGGCCATCACCAGGTAGTTTAATGCTTCCAGGTCCTGAGTGGTGGTGAAATAGGTGGTCATTCCGTTTTTGAACAGGTCATCGGGAAGTTTGGCCGGTTGTTTACGGGTGATATGCCCATTGAGCTGGCCGATATAATCAGCATTGAAGGTATAGATGAACTGTTCCACATCCGTAGTAGAAGGTTTGCCTCCGGCATATTCCTTCCATTCTGCTATGATCGGGTCGGGCAGAGAGCTTTGCTGGTCATCATTTGCCCAGTCATCATAAAAGGTGAGGAGGGAAGTATAATAAAATGGCCGGTATTCCTGGTGGCCACTGTTCTCTTTGGAAAAAAAACTGGTGTAATAATCATAGGGGTCTTCCGTGCCCCCGCAACCGATGATGTTTTGTGGGAATGCACTAAGCAGTACACTAACGAAAGCGGCGGTAAACAGTTTCCAGTTCATGCAGGTCGTATTTTGAAAGCGTTGATGGATCGAGGTGGTAGAAGATGACGGTAAAGCTGTCTGTATTGGTTCGTCTGTTCAATTGATATCCGGTTTCCAACAGGGATACATAGGGGCTGTTCTCATATCGTAACCAATCGCCCTTTTCAAAGGTATAGCCATTTATGATGGTTTGTCCGGGAAAAACAACTTTTTCTTTTTTATACATTGAGTAGGGGATGGTCTCGGTACGCACCAGTCCTTTGAATTGATCATTTCGGAACCAGACCCACCAGTCAAACAGCGGAAGGGCAATATCGAGGGGTAGGGGGTATTTGTTCATTTTTCCGGTGTATTGGTTTAAAATATCCGGGTCAATGATCGAATTTTTTGTTTCAGGGTGGCGGAGGTTTCCCATGTTATAAGCCATCAACAGCCCGCGGTCTGCCGGAGGGATACCGGTGGTTTTTGTGTACTTGAGTTGATGTAAACGAATGGTGGCGGAGAGGGTTTTTCCCTGGCAAAAGGGTTGTAGCCGAAGCTGCTGTAAAAAGCGAAAATACCGCTCGCGGGTGGTCTGGGTCCAGTCACAGTCTATTTGCCATTCATTATCCAGCTTTAACCCTTCCCCCAGGCCGGTCAACAAATCAGCGACCCGGATTGCAAGGGTATCCACGCCGGTGGAATCCAACCCGGCAAAGGTTTCATTGGTGATGAAAACGACAGGAGTGATCGTGAACTTATCCAGGGCTGAATCGGGGAAGCGGATGCTGGCAACGGGGATTGGCTGACGGGTGGCCTTGTCGAGGTCCACATCAAAGAATTTAAGGTAGAGCCTGCTTACCGAAAGGGAATCAAGTTTTTGTTTTTCGGGCTCAGTGATATTCACCTTCGATTTCCAGTAATAAAACGCTCGGGTGACCTGCTTATCCGGTTTATGGGAGCAGGCAGAAAGGATGATGAAAATGGCGAGAAGACCGCCTTTCATAACTGTTGGCTGAAATCTTAGCTTTTCTTCGCGCCTTCGTGTCTTTGCGGTAAACCTTAACCGCAAAGGTGCAGGGTCGCGAGGAGGCGCTAAGAATTTTTAAAAATGTTGGATACAGCCCCTTCGAGCATTGGGAATTTTTCGACCACAAAGTTTTTGATGGTCTCAATCGCTTTTTTGGCTTGTTCTTCGGTCAGTCCGGCTTCGGATTGGAGGCGGGATATGATTTCTTCCATGTTGATGAAGTTAGGCTACCTTAAGGATGCTGAGTTTGCTGGTTTCGAACTTGCGCCGGGTATAATCCAGGTCAAGGGTAAAGGTCTTGACATTGGAGGAGGGCAGTTCGTACATGGCATCGGTGAGGATGGTTTCGCAGATACTGCGAAGACCACGGGCGCCGAGTTTGTATTCCATGGCTTTTTCCACCATAAAATCAAGTACATCGGCCTCAATGGAGAGTTGGATGCCTTCCAGTTCAAACAGTTTCTTGTACTGTTTAACGAGTGCGTTCTTGGGTTCTGTGAGGATTTCCCGGAGAGTTGAAGCATCCAGCGGATCGAGGTGTGTAACTACGGGCAGACGACCCAGCAGTTCAGGAATCAATCCAAATGACTTCAAATCCTGTGCATTGACATATTGCAGCAGGTTTTTCTTCATGGTATCCTGTTGTTCCTTGTCCACATTAAAACCAATGGTATTGGTCTGTACCCGGCGGGCGATCACTTTGTCAATTCCGTCAAAGGCGCCTCCGCATACAAACAGGATATTCTGTGTGTTGATCTTGATGAGTTTTTGCTCAGGGTGTTTCCGTCCGCCTTGCGGGGGAACCAGCACATCGGTTCCTTCCAGTAATTTTAGCAGCCCCTGTTGAACCCCTTCCCCGCTTACATCCCGGGTAATGGAGGGGTTGTCGCCTTTGCGGGCGATCTTATCAATCTCATCGATATAGACGATGCCACGTTCAGCCGCGGCCACATCATAATTACAAACCTGGAGCAGGCGGGTAAGGATGCTCTCCACATCTTCACCCACATAACCGGCCTCGGTAAATACGGTGGCATCCACGATGGTAAAGGGGACATTGAGCAATTTGGCGATGGTTTTGGCCAGCAGGGTCTTACCCGTACCGGTTTCGCCAACCATGACAATATTGCTTTTTTCGATCTCCACCTCCGATGGGGTGGTTTCCGTGGCTTTTTGCTGAAGACGTTTATAGTGATTGTAAACCGCTACGGCCAATACTTTTTTAGCTTCGCCCTGGCCAATCACATATTCATCAAGGAAACGTTTGATCTCAACGGGTTTCTTAACGGTAAGCTTAAAGGAAGATGTTGATTTTTCCTCTTTCACCATCAGTTCCTGGTCAATGATCTCGCGGGCATGCTCCACACAGTTTTCACAGATATGCCCTTCCTGCCCGGCAATCAGGATTTTCACTTCATCGCGGTTGCGACCACAAAAGGAACAGTGGAGGGGACTCTTGGCCATTCTATAGGTATTCTTGTTGTAAATTCTAAGTTCTCAATTATTAATAAAAGATTACCTAATAATTAATAATCAATAATTTAGAATTAATGATTTGTCACGTAAAAGGCAATAGACGAAGTTACAAAAAAGCCCTGATGCGGGAAATCATCGGGCTTTTTTATTTTTAGTAATTGATAATCATAGTGTTACAAACGGCGGAGGCACGAAGACACTGAGGATATGAAATAGTCCTAGCAGGTTGTCATGTACTCAGGTGAAAAAAATGTATCCAATAAATAACACCTATAATTCCTCTGTTTTTCTTCGCCTTTGTGGTTGCTTATTAAATGGAATCAACCACACTATCCACAATACCATAAGCGATTGCTTCTTTGGCATCCATCCAGTAATCACGGTCAAAATCCTTCATGATCTGGTCAAAGGATTTGCCACAATTTTTGGCGAGGATGCTGGCCCCGATCTCTTTTACCCGTTGTGTTTGGCGGGCCTGAATTTCAAGGTCGGCGCTTACGCCCTGGATATAACCACCCAGGGAAGGCTGGTGGATCATGACTTCGCCATGGGGATAGATGGATCGTTTTCCTTTGGTGCCACCACTAAGAAGGATACTGCCCATAGAGGCGGCCAGTCCCATACAGATGGTGCTAACCGGTGACTTGATCATTTGCATGGTATCATAGATAACCATGCCACTGGTCACTACCCCGCCGGGGCTGTTGATATAGAATTTGATTTCTTCTCCGGGTTTATCTGCCTCGAGCAGCAACATTTTTGAAACGACTTCACGGGCGGATTTGTCATCCACCACGCCCCAGAGGTACACGCTTCTTTTATCAAAGAAGTATTTCTCCAGCCTTTTGTTGAACATCAGGAGTTCGTCGCGTTTGGCGGCGGGGTCTTTTTCCTCTTCCTCATCATCAGCTCTCCAGTCGTTGATTATATTATTCTTCAGGAGCATCTTCGTCAATTTAGTGTTTGGAATCTTTTTTCTCTTTTCTCGGGTTGGTCAGCAGTACTTCATCCACCAGGCCATATACTTTGGCTTCGGCGGCAGTCATCCAGTAATCCCTGTCAAAATCCTGCTGAATGGTTTCAACCGGCTTGCCGGAGTGGTTGCTGACGATCTCATAAAGCTCGCTCTTCAGTTTGCGGATTTCTTTTACCGTGATATCGATATCACTGGCTTGTCCGCCAATAGCGCCGCTGGGCTGGTGCATCATTACGCGCGAGTGTTTCAGCGCGGCCCTTTTTCCCTTAGTACCGGCAGCCAGCAGCACAGATGCCATAGAGGCGGCCACACCGATACAAATGGTGGCTACATCCGGGGCAACATATTGCATGGTATCATATACACCCAGTCCGGCATATACACTACCGCCAGGGCTGTTGATATACATATTGATATCACGGGCACGGTCGGTGGAATCGAGGAACAATAACTGGGCGGTCACAATATTGGCCACTTCGTCATTGATGGGGTAACCAAGGAAGATGATACGGTCCATCATCAGACGGCTGTACACATCCATCACGGCCACATTCATGGGTCTCTCTTCAATAATGTTTGGGGTAAGCGCCGTTACCAGGTGACTGGCATATCCATGAAGGGTATTGCTGGAGATGCCCCGGTGCTTAACGGCGTATTTTTCAAATTCCGAGTTCATTTGTTTTGACATTTAAGCGATTATTCCGGTCGATGGTATCCCTCAAATATCCGTCCAAATGATGGAACTGCAAAATTGGCGGGGGTGGTATGACGGAGTTACTGGTTTTTTTTACCGCAGAGAACATAAGAACGCGGAGTTACGCAGAGAAAGTTATTGGCCGTTGGCATTTAGCTAATAGTCCATAGCGATCCTTGGCGTCTTAGCGTCCTGGCGGTAAAATACTCTGCGTAACTCCGCGTTCTTATGTTCTCTGCGGTAAAATAATTCAATTAATGATGATGGTGCTGATGCTCTTCCACCATTTTAGTGAATTCCTCCACCGAAATAGGTTTGTCAGTGGGATTGATCTGGGTTTCCGCCCATTCAAAGATCTGCTGGGTTTGGATCCGGTTATAGGCATCTTCCACATATTTCCGATCCTTCATCATTTTCTCTACGTAGTCGGCCACCCAGGGCTGTTCCTCATCCATGGCACCCATGCCCATGTAGCCAAACAACTGCTGTTTGGCAAACTGACGGAGCTCATCGGGTTGTACCTGAATGCCATTTTCGGTTACCACCTTATCGGTGATCAGGGTCCATTTCAGGCTGTTTTTGAACTGGGGAAATTCCTGCTCCACTTCCTCATCGGTTTTTGGGCTTTCTCCCTGTGTCTTGATCCACTTTTTAAGGAAGGCTTCGGGAAATTCCACGGTAGTATGATCGATCAGGTGGTGGTATAGCTGATCATGGATCTGGTTTCTGGCCTGCGAAGCCCAGTAATTATTGATCTCTTCCTTGATCTTATTGCGAAAATCCGCTTCCGTTTTTACTTCCTGGCCAGGATAAAGCTGGTTAAAGAACTCCTCGTCAAGTCCGCGCTTTTCCAACAACCCCACTTTTGTAATGGTAACGGTGAAATATTTTTCCAGGTCGGCGGCATTGTCCTTGTCAAGACCCAGGTCTCCGGCCACCCAATCCCTTTCCTTTTCTTCAAAGGCAGTCTTAAGCTGGATGGTGAATTTGTCATCCTTTTTCTTTCCAAACAGGGTCTTGCGGATGTCTTCGGCAAAGTATTTTACCAGCAAGGAATTGTCTTTTGTAACCCCGCCTTCTACCGGATTTGAAGAGGCATCTGATTCGGTGAAGTTTACATTCAGTACATTTTCTTCGGTGGTAACCTCATCGGGTTCGGTCATATTGCCATAGCGGTTCTGGAGACGGGTAATTTCATTGTCCACCAGATCATCCCCGGCTTGCACCACGTAGCGGGTAATTTTGGCCTTTCCCAGGTCACCCAGGTCGATGGAGGGTTTCATACCCACCTCAAAATGGAAGGTATAATCCACCGGGTTGTTCATGTCCAGTTGGTGAACATCCATTTCCAGGGGGAGGGGTTGGGCAAAGATGTCGAGTTTCTCGGTTTGCAGGTATTTCACCAGTTCCCGGTCAACCGTGCGCAGGACCTCATCGGTAAATACGGAACTGCCATACATTTTCTTGATCAAACCGGCGGGTACCATCCCTTTACGGAAACCAGGAATATTGGCCTTTTTGCTATATTCCTTAAGCGATTTCTGGAAAGCGGGCAGATAATCTTCTTTGCTGAGCGTAACGGAGAGTTTCTCGTTTAAGGGACCAATGTTTTCCCTGGTAACTGTTGCCATAATAAATTAAATCACATTAAGTCCGGATGGAGGGACTCGAACCCCCACACCTTGCGGCATCAGATCCTAAGTCTGACGTGTCTACCAATTTCACCACATCCGGATGTTCTAAAGGTCGGCAAAGGTAATACATTCACATCAACAGATTAACGGCCATTTTTGTTATTTTCGTAGACCATGGAAACAGTTGCCCAGATACCGCGGTACAATTTGAATGAGGAACAGGAAAAGAAACTGATCCTCAGGGAGTACCGTGCCCTTCAGCGGGCGCTAAAGACCAAACTGAAACCGGGCGACAGGAAATTGATCAGGGTGGCTTTTGAAATGGCGGCGGATGCCCACAAGACCATGCGCCGGAAAAGCGGCGAGCCTTATATCCTCCATCCCATAGCCGTGGCGAAAATCTGCGTGGAAGAAATCGGTCTTGGGGTCCGATCCACCATTTGCGCCCTGCTTCACGATACCGTGGAGGATACCGATGTTACCCTGGAGGATGTGGAACGGGAATTTGGGAATGAGATCGCGCGGATCGTTGATGGGCTGACCAAGATCTCCAATGTAATTGACATCAACGCCTCCCAACAGGCCGAGAATTTTAAGAAAATACTTCTCACCCTCACCGATGACCCCCGGGTGATCCTGATCAAACTGGCCGACAGGCTGCATAATATGCGGACCCTCGACAGCATGAAGCGGGAAAAGCAATTGAAGATTTCGTCGGAAACGGTATATGTCTATGCTCCCCTGGCCCACCGTATGGGACTGTATTCCATCAAAACAGAGATGGAAGACCTGGCCATGAAATACATGGAGCCGGATACCTACAAGGATATTGCTCGAAAACTGGCCGAAACCAAAAGGGAAAGGAGCAAGTACATCAATGAATTTATCAAACCCATCAAGGAAAAACTGATCCGTAGCCAATTTGATTTTGAGATATATGGCCGCCCTAAAAGCATCCACTCCATTTGGAACAAGATGAAGAAAAAAGGAGTGGGGTTTGAAGAAGTGTATGATCTCTTTGCCATCCGGATCATTCTAAACTCCCCCCATGAGCGGGAAAAAGAGGATTGCTGGAAAGTGTATTCTTTTATTACCGATGAATATACCCCTTCTCCTGAAAGACTTCGCGACTGGCTGAGCAATCCCAAATCAAACGGCTATGAAGCCCTGCACACTACCGTGATGGGGCCCCAGGGAAAATGGGTGGAAGTGCAGATACGGACCAAACGGATGAACGAAATTGCGGAAAAAGGACTGGCTGCCCACTGGAAATACAAGGAAGGCAGCGCCGAGGAAAGCCGTTTTGAAAAATGGTTTGAACAGATCCGTGAAGTGATAACCAGCAATGAAACGGATTCCATTGATTTTCTTCAAGACTTTAAAACCAGTTTCCTGGCTGAGGAAATCTATGTCTATACCCCCAAAGGCGATGTGAAAATGTTGCCCGTGGGTTCAACTGCCCTGGATTTTGCCTTTGCCATCCATAGCGCTGTGGGTTCAAAGTGTATTGGGGCCAAAGTAAACCATAAGCTGGTGCCCATAAGCCATAAACTACGCAGTGGCGACCAGGTGGAGATCATTACCTCTAATAAACAGAAACCTTCGGAAGACTGGCTGGGTTTTGTGGTCAGTGCGAAGGCCAAGAATAAGATCAAGGATGCCTTGAAGGAAGAGAAACGGGGCATTGCCGACGAGGGAAAGTACACCGTGCAGCGAAAGCTGGAAGGAATGGGGGCGGCATTCACCGCCGGAAATATCGAAGAACTGGCCGGTTTTTATAAGCTCAATTCCCAGTTAGACCTTTTTTATCAGGTAGCGGTTAAAGCCATCGACCTGAAAGAACTAAAAGAGTTCAAGGTACTCGGCGACCGACTGGAAGCTCCCAAGCCCGATAAACCTGCTAATGATAAACATGATCATCCCGTTCATACGCTAAATAAAAAAGATGCGGAGCTGATCATTTTTGGGGAAAGCAGCGATAAGATCGTTTACAACCTGGCCAATTGCTGCAAACCCATTCCGGGAGATGATGTATTTGGTTTTGTGACCACTGGAAAAGGGTTGACCATACACCGGACCAACTGTCCAAATGCGGCCAAACTCCTGGCCAATTTTGGCCACCGTGTAGTAAAAACAAAATGGGCCAAGAACAAAGAGATTTCCTTTCTTACCGGTTTGCGTATCATCGGACTTGACGATGTGGGGGTCATTAATAAAATCACCAACCTTATTTCCGGGGAAATGCGGATCAATATCAGCGCGCTTACCGTAGAAGC
>JAYRZH010000088.1:0-13139 GCA_041916555.1 Chitinophagaceae bacterium
AACGCTGCAGGATCTGAAGGTCGGGTTGCCGGGAAAAACTCACTACATAACTATTGGCTGGTATATAATCAAGTATTTCTACCCCGGCGGCGGATAGCTCACGACGTTGTTCCAGAGTAGGTATGGAAGCAAATTGCAGGATGGCGGTAGTCTTCCCTCCCACCCATTTGGTCTGTTTGGAGAACTCCAGCAAACCCTGGCTGTTGATATTCCGGGCGGGAGTGATATTACCACTTCGCAACAGGAGTCGGGGAAGCGGGTCTCCTTGTGAAAAGGAAAGCAAAGAAAGACCCAGGGAAAGGGTCAACAGGCACAGGCGTATTTTCATATACTGGATTCTAGGTACAAAATAGGAAAAAAATGTGGAGGGTGGAATACAGGGATGACGAAGAATACACGGATTACGCAGATTACGCGGATTATTGAATTACCCGGTTCCGCATTTGTTTCAGGAAGCCATGCATTTCCTCCATAGACTTAACCGGTTCAACAATGAGGATAAACAGTCTTCCGGTTTGTTTTAGCCTGGCTTTATTGGTGCCGGTCTGGATATACGCGAGGATATTGTGGAAGGTATTGGATTCAAAGTAGGGAGAATCCGGACGATTGATAAAGAAACAACGAAGGGTGGTATCCTTTAAGCTCATTTTCTCAAAACCAAGTTCCACCGCCAGTTTTCGGCTTCTTACGGTGGTAAACAGGTCTTCTACAGGACGGGGCACAGGTCCAAAACGGTCGGACATTTCCTGGTGCATGTCCTGTAATTCTTCTTCGGTTTCGCAACTGTCGAGACGTTGGTAAAGAGAAAGTCTTTCCGTAATACTCTCCACATAATCATCGGGTATCAGTACCTCCTGATCAGTATCAATGGTACAATCCTGCACAAAATCATCTTGTTTGGAGATCTCTTCGCTAAACAACTCCTTAAAGGAGGTCCGTTTAAGTTCACGGATCGCTTCTTCCAGAATTTTCTGATAGGTTTCAAATCCTATCTCAGCCATAAAACCACTTTGTTCACCACCCAGCAGGTTACCCGCGCCACGGATGTCGAGGTCACGCATGGCAATCTGAAACCCACTCCCCAACTCACTGTGTTGCTCCAGCGTTTGCAGCCTTTTTCTGGAATCGGCGGGCAAGGTACTCATCGGTGGAGCCAGCAGATAGCAGAACGCCTTTTTATTGCTACGACCAACCCTTCCCCGCAATTGGTGAAGATCGCTGAGACCAAACTGGTGGGCATTGTTGACAATGATGGTATTGACATTGGGAATATCCACTCCGCTTTCCACAATATTTGTACAGATCAGCACATCATATTTACGGTCGATAAAGTCCAGGATCCTTTCCTCCAACAGATGGCCTTCCATTTGGCCATGGGCCGTGCCGATGCTCAGGTCGGGACAAAGGGCGCGAAGGATAACCGCCATTTCTGCCAATCCCTGGATGCGATTGTAAATAAAGAACACCTGACCACCCCGTTCCGTTTCAAAATAGATGGCTTCGCGAATGGCATCTTCATTATACACCAGCACTTCCGTTTGTATGGGTTGACGGTTGGGTGGCGGGGTGTTAATGATACTGAGGTCACGGGCCCCCATTAAACTAAACTGAAGGGTACGGGGAATAGGTGTAGCGGTAAGCGTCAGGCAATCCACCGTTGTACGCAGGGTCTTGATCTTTTCCTTATGCCCCACCCCAAATTTCTGTTCTTCATCAATCACCAGCAGACCCAGGTCTTTGTACTTCACTTCTTTCCCCAACAAGGCATGGGTGCCAATGATAATATCGATCTTTCCTTCTTCCAGTCTTTTAAGGGTTTCCTTTTTTTCTTTGGCAGATTTGAACCGGTTGACATAATCAACGGTCACCGGAAAATCCTGCAATCGCTCCTTAAATGTTTTGTAGTGCTGAAAGGCCAGGATGGTGGTGGGCACCAGCACAGCAGCCTGTTTACCATCTACACAGGTTTTGAAAGCCGCCCGCACCGCTACTTCTGTTTTTCCAAAACCCACATCACCACAAACCAGGCGGTCCATCGGCGATTTTGATTCCATATCTTTCTTCACATCGGCGGTAGCTTTTGCCTGATCGGGGGTATCCTCGTAAATAAAGGAAGCCTCCAGTTCCGTTTGCATATAGTTATCCGGCGTATGGGCAAAACCTTGCTGGGCCTTTCGCTGCGCATAGAGTTTGATCAGGTCAAAAGCAATCTCTTTGACCTTGGTCTTGGTCTTCTCCTTTAATTTGGACCAGGCATCACTCCCCAGTTTGTTGATCTTTGGCACTGTCCCTTCCTTACCCGTAAATTTGGCTATCTTATGAAGGGAGTTGATATTGACATACAGAATATCACTGTCTTTGTAAATGATCCTGACCGCCTCCTGCATTTTTCCATTCACTTCCATTTTTTGAAGGCCACTAAAAACCCCAACGCCATGATCAATATGGGTGATAAAATCACCAGGTTGTAATTCCCGGAGGGTACGAAGGGTAAGGGCCTTGTTTTTATTGTAAGCCTGTTTAACCTTGTACTTATGATATCGTTGAAAAACCTGGTGATCGGTATAACAGACCACTTTCAGGTCTTCATCTACAAAACCCTCATGAATGGAGCGGGTAACGGGATTAAAGGGGATTTCGGCTTTAAGGTCTTCAAAGATGATGCTCAACCGCTCGAGTTGTTTGGCGTTCTCCGCAAAAATGTACAGATCAAATCCCTTGCTCCGCCAACCTTGCAGATCGCGGATCAGCATTTCAAACTGGCGGTTAAATGAAGGTTGTTCGCGGGTATGGAACTCCAGCATAAAGGAGGGGGGCAACAGCGTGGAAGGCTGGTACCCAAAACCGATGGTGCTGCGCTTCCCCAGGGAAATCATGGCTTCATCCGCGTTGATAAAATCTGTCGGCTTGCTTTGCTTTACCAGGGAACGGTCCTCCTGTTGTTCGGGGTTTCGCTGATAGGCCGGGTTCTCCATGAAGAGATTGAACTCATCGGCGCAATCAAGCAGACGTTCATGAAGGATCTCTATATCCTGCACCCAGACAATTGTATTTTCAGGAAGGAAATCAAACAGGGAAACCCTGTCTTCCTCATCAAATCGAACATCGATATTCGGGATGATGCTAACCTGTAAGAGTTTTCTTTCGCTCAGTTGGGTTTCAGGGTCAATGATCCGTATCGAATCCACTTCATTGCCAAATAACTCAACCCGGTAGGGTTTTTCATTACCAAAGGAATAAATATCCAGGATACCCCCACGGATGGCAAATTGCCCGGGTTCATACACAAAATCAGTTCTTTCAAATCCAAGATCGGCCAGTTTTAACAACACCCCTTCCACATCGAGCGTGTCACCGGTCTTTATCAGCAGGATACCTGAACTAATCACGTTTGGCACTACCACTTTTTCAAAGAGGGCCTCGGGATAGGTAACCAGCACTTTTTTTCTCGCTTCGCTACCGGCCCCGGCGATACGTGTCAGTGCCTCGGTACGCAACATCACATGGCTGGAATTGAGCAAGGCATAATTCTTCCGGTTCTTAAAGGAAGAAGGGAAATAGAATATGTCGAGGGCCTGGGTCAGGTTTTCCAGACTATTGTGAAAATAAGCGGCATCCTCCGATTCATTCAAGATGATGAGGTGATTAAGATCAGCACAGTTGGGGTGACCATGAACGGCGGCTGCCACAAAAGGCACCGAACTTCCGCGCAGGTTTTCCAGGTGAATATGTTGAGGAGGGGCAAAAGAAAGCCTGTCCGTCAGTTGAAAAAGACGGGGGGATTGCTGGTAGGACAGAAGTAAAGATTCCAAACTAGTTTCCACCTGGGGTTTGGAGGTATTATTAATGATCAATGCTTTATAACTTCAACCAAGTAAAACAGGTTGCAAAGTTACAATTTGGCCGAATCATTTCTGAATCTTCTCCAAACATCGACTGAAATAATAAGCACTGGTAACCGGGCCCGGCTTAGTAGGCCGCATCATAATCAACTTTAACATCTATCGTGGTAAAGGAGCCAACCTCCACCTTTACAGGTGCGATATTATTATATTGGTCAAAGGTGTTGGCATAATACTGATCACCTTTTTTGGTAAAAATGGAATAGGTGCCCGCGGGAAGCTTTACTTTGAATCTGCCTTCTGCATCGCTTCGTACCTCTTTTATGAGCAGGGTGGAAATGGTCGTGTAGAATGGTCCGCCATCCATGCTTTTGACCTGGGAACGGTTAGTCAGCTCATATATATAAAGAATTGTTTTCATGGGTTTGGGAGCCGGAGGGGGCGCATCCGGGGAAGGCATTTGGTTACCACTTACCCAGAGCACTTTCCCTTTGATTCCCTGTTTTTTGCAAAAGGGGGCAACGGTAAAGGAACCCAGTATAAAGAAGCTGGTTATCAGGGTCATTAAACGAATCGACAATTTGAGCATCTTAACAAGGGTTTGTTTATATTTATAGCTGATTTCTGAATAAACTTATCACTTATTTTTCATAATCATACACCTATAAAACGTATGCGCCGGATTCCTGTACGCCTGGCCTTGCTGGCTCTTTTTCTGGGCCTTGCCACCGTATCCTTTTCCCAACAAAACACCCGTACTGATATATTATTAAAGGCGGCCAACGAGCAGGCGGCTTTTGAGAAAAAGACGGCTGAGGAGTTGGTAAGGTTGTCTTTGCAAAAAGGTTGGCCACTGACCCTTACCGGCTCAAATGGCCGTATGGCCATGTTGACCGGGGTGGATGTACTTGGCTATCCGATCTATACGTCCACAGATAATAATATCCGTGCGGCTGCCACCATCCGCACGAATCAGTTGTGGAATGGGGGCAGCACGGGGCTTAACCTCAGCGGTTCTGATGCCAGTGTAAAAGGCAAACTGGGTATTTGGGATGGTGGACGGATAAGGGGCACCCACCAGGAGTTGACCGGTCGGGTTACCCAGCGCGACAACCCCTCCAGCACCAGCGACCATGCCACCCATGTGGCGGGTACCCTGTCGGCTTCCGGTGTAAACCCGGTGGCCAAGGGCATGTCGTATGGATTGCAGGAACTGCTTGCTTATGATTTTAACAGCCATGTTTCTGAAATGCTCACCGAGGCGCCAAACCTGCTGGTATCAAACCACTCTTATGGTGCCATTTCCGGTTGGAGATATAATGATGACCAGAGCCGTTGGGAATTCTGGGGCCAATGGGGCGCGAATGAAGATTATAAATTCGGGTATTATTCCTCCGAAACCCAAATGTTCGACTCCATTGCGTATAACGCGCCTTATTACCTGATCGTAAAATCGTCAGGCAATAACCGGAATGAAAATGGCCCGGCTGTAGGCCAACCTTATTGGAGATACGATGCCAGCAATACCATGATAAATGCAGGCAACCGCCCGGCGGGAATCAGTAGCAACGACGGGTATGATATCATTTCAACGTATGGAACTGCTAAAAACATCCTTACTGTTGGGGCCGTCAATGCCCTTGAAAACGGCTACAACCGTTCGGAGGATGTGGTCATGTCTTCCTTTAGCAGTTGGGGGCCAACAGACGATGGCCGTATCAAACCCGATGTAGTGGCCAATGGGGTAAACCTGGTATCCTCCATCGCTACCTCCGATAATGCCTATGCCAACTACAGCGGCACATCGATGGCTTCGCCCAGTGCCGCCGGATCTGTTTTATTGCTTCAGGAATACTATAAAAGATTGCATCCCTCGGTTCCATTTATGCGGTCCTCCACCTTGCGTGGAATAATCATTCATACCGCGGATGAATCGGGTCCGGCTGCAGGCCCCGATTACCAGTTTGGCTGGGGATTGATGAATATGGAAAAAGCCGCCTCGGTGATCACTTCCAATAACACGAAACAATTGATCCAGGAAAATACACTGACCAATGGATCTACTTTTACCCTTCCGGTAGTAGCCTCCGGGGAAGGGGTGCTGAAAGCCACCATTTGCTGGACAGATCCAAAAGGACAGGTAGATAACGTAAACTTATTGAACAATACAGCCATCAAGCTGGTGCATGACCTGGATATCCGGATCAAACAGGGTGCCACCACCTGGTCGCCCTGGGTGCTTAACCCCGCCAGCCCTGCCAGTTTTGCCACCACCGGAGACAATATCCGCGACAACGTGGAAAAAGTGGAAGTGACCGATGTGGTCCCCGGTCAAACCTATACCATTGAAATTACGCATAAAGGCACCCTGGAAAGAGGCTCGCAGATCTATTCCCTGATCGTAAGCGGAGTAGGCGGAACAGCCATCTGCGCTTCCGCACCATCCAGTACCGCCGGTGCGCGGATCGATTCCGTATCCTTTGGCGGCCTGCAACGCCTTAACGCAGCCGGTTGTACAGGGTACACCAATTTCACCAATACACCCAATTCCACCGCTACCATTGAAGCGAACAGCACGGTACCTTTTTATTTTAAGGTTTCCAGTTGTGACGCCACCAATAATACCAAAGTGGTAAAAGCCTTTATTGATTTTAATAATGATGGCGACTTTACCGACGCGGGTGAGAATATTGCCACCAGTGGCGTCATCAGTGGTAATGGCTTCTATTCCGGTAACGCCACCATCCCTGCAGTAGCCATTGGGAATTATTCCATCTTGCGGGTAATCGTTCAGGAAACAAATGACCCCGCCAGTGTCAACCCCTGTGGCAGCTATGGAAATGGAGAGACACAGGATTACCGGGTTCAATTTACAACCCCTTCAAAAGACGTAGGAATTTCCGGAGTGGTTTCCCCCGTTTCCGGTGAGTGTGCCGATGGCGCGCAGTATGTATCTGTACGGATTCAGAATTTTGGAAAAGTGGCCCAGTCTTCCGTACCGGTTACCATTACCGTGAAAGATGGACCCACCACCATAGCTACCCTGAGTGAAACCTACCCTGGTACCATTGCCGCTTATGGCAGTGTGGTATATACCCTGCAAACTCCGTTTAATGCGGAAGCTGGAAAAACCTACACCATATCCGGGTTTACTTCCCTGGGTGGTGATCAGGTTGTATCAAACAACCTGAAAGATGCTTCGGTGACTATCGCTTCCGCCGGGGCCGGTCCTTCCGGTACAGCCGAAATTTGCGGAGGCACCACCGTTTTCCTGAAAGTGACCAACCCCGTTGGTACCGATGTATATAAATGGTATAGCACTTCCGGATCCAGCACCGCCATTGCCACTGGAGCCAATACCAGTTCTTCAGTGATTACGGGCAACTCTACTTATTATGTATCCAAGAATGAACTGAGCAACCGGGTAGGTCCGGCCGACAAAACCGTATTTACCGATGGGGGATATAATTCCTTTAGCGGAAACTTTGTCCGCTTTAGCAATGATGTTCCGGTGGTGATCAAATCAGCCAGGCTTTATATCGGCAACCCGGGTAAGATCACCTTTATTGTGGCAGATATTTCCAACTTCAATGAAACCACCGGTTCGTATAGCTACCTGCCGCTGGCCAGTACCACGATCGATGTATTTGCCACCGATCCCACCCCGCAACCCGGTGTTCAAACCGGTAACGACCCGGCCGACCTGGGGGCCATTTACCAGCTTGACCTGCCCGTTACATCTACGGGTAACCATGCCATCATCGTCCAGTGCTCTGATGGCGCCACAATTTTCCGGAATAATAATATCCCATCAAACCCCTATCCTTATATCATTCCCGGGGTATTCTCGATCACCGGCAATAGTGCCGTATTGTCAACAGACCCGGTCTATTACCAGAAGTTCTATTATTTCTTCTATGATGTGAAGATCGATATGGGTGCCTGCCCCAGTGGTCGTACAGCGGTGGTAGCCACCAATGGCACTGCGCCTACCATTACGGCCAATGGCAACGACCTCACCAGTTCCACCGCCCCTGCCTATCAATGGTATAAGGATGGTGTTCCTGTAGCGGGCGCTACCCTGTCGGTTTATTCGGCTACGCAAAGCGGGGTTTACAAGGTACAAACCACGGATGCTTTTGGATGCCAGCTTTTCTCCAATGAAATAAACCTGACTGTTACCTCCATTCCGGAAATCAATGCCGGGGAAATTGGATTAAAAGCCCTGCCCAACCCGAATAATGGAAGTTTCAGGGTAGAATTTAAGATGACTAAAAAAGCAGATATGTCCATTAGCCTGCAAAACATGCTGGGGCAGGATGTATATCGCCAGTCATACCCTGATTTTGTTGGCACCTTTAACCAGCAGCTCAATCCCGGTAAACTGGGATCGGGGGTTTACTTATTAAGGGTGGACCATGGTGGAAAAGTCTATCTTAAGAAAATAGTTGTACAATAAATATTGGTCCGAGGCCATGAGTCGGAAGACAGTGTATTATCTGGTGCTTCAGACTTCTGACCTCGGACCAAATTATATTTGGAAGTTTAAATAATTTACCTATTTTTAACCGTTCGATTGCTTGCTACAAAATAAGGCGGTGCTTCGGTGCCGCTTTTTTATTTTTGAACTATGGCATTATTACCCTGGCAGAAAGGCATCATTACCGGCATCGAACAGGAAACGGAAAGCACCCGGCGATTCCGGATCACCGTTCCTGAACTGGATACTTTTTCCTTCAAACCTGGTCAGTTTGTAACCCTTGACCTTCCCATTCATGAGAAGCCCAATAAGCGTTGGCGGAGTTATTCTATTGCCAGTTGGCCCGATGGCACAAATAGTTTTGAACTGGTCATTGTAAAACTCGAGGGTGGTGCCGGCTCCAGTTGGATTTTTGAAAATGGGCAGGTAGGTCAGGAGTTGTTATTCCGCGGCCCCCAGGGGGTATTCACTTTACCAGACCCCATTGAAACCGATCTGGTTTTCATCTGTACCGGTACCGGTATTGCCCCATTCCGGAGTATGGTACACCATATCTTTAATCAGCAGGTTCCCCACCAGAAACTGTACCTGGTTTTTGGCACCCGAACCAGGGCCGATCTGCTTTATTATGATGAGCTAACCCAATTGCAAAAGGACCATCCCAGTTTTGAGTACCACCCGGTACTGAGCCGGGAGAATTGGGATGGGCATACCGGTTATGTACATACGGTTTATGAAAAGCTCTGTGCCGACCGGAGGCCCACCGGGTTCTTTTTATGTGGTTGGAGGAACATGATTGATGAGGCAAAAAAGCGGATTACGGATATGGGTTACGACCGAAAATCCATTCACCAGGAGCTATATGGCTGATCAGTTATCCCTTGGCATCGCGTAGGAATCAATGAATCAATTCGTTCTCTTCCCCTGATTTTTTACATATTTTCCGTTGACATCTCTCATATTGCGTTTTAGCCCATTGTTCCTATATTCGTGGGAAACCAATCTGATATGGGTGCAGGATCACTCATTGCCTTAATGATTGCCGCCATAGCGTTTTCTGGAGCGGCGATCCTCATTTCAAAATTCGTTTTGAAGGCGTCCACCAACCCGCAAAAAGGTGAACCTTACGAATGTGGTGTTCCTACACAGGGACCCAGTTGGATACAATTCAATGTAGGCTATTATTTATTCGCCCTGATCTTCCTGATTTTTGATGTGGAACTGATTTTCTTGTTTCCCTGGGCGGTGGTGGTAAAGTCCGTTGGATGGGTAGCCTTTATCGAAATTCTCATATTCTTTTTTATACTCTTCATGGGGCTTCTTTATGCCCATAAGAAAGGAGCGTTGAAATGGAAATAAAACCAGCGAATACAGGAGAGCCTTTTCCCGGTGAAGTACATCAAACCCCGGGTGGTGGGATCTTGATCAGCAAAATGGACCAGGTAATTAATTGGGCAAGGAGTAATTCCTTATGGCCCCTGGTTTTTGGTACCAGTTGCTGTGCCATTGAAATGATGAGTGCGGCTTCCGCCAAATATGATTGGTCGAGGTTTGGGTTTGAAGTGGCCCGCGCCACTCCCCGCCAGGCCGATGTGATCATCATTGCAGGGACCATTGTCAACAAGATGGCCCCCGTTCTCAAAAGATTATATGACCAGATGGCCGATCCCAAATTTGTGATCGCCATGGGTGCCTGCGCCACCAGCGGAGGCCCTTTTTTCTATAATACCTATTCAGTGGTAAAAGGCGCCGACCATGTGATTCCGGTTGATGTTTACATCGCCGGGTGCCCACCACGGCCCGAAGCCCTGATCCATTCCCTCATCACCCTGCAGGAAAAGATCAAAATGGGGATGACCAGGGAGCAAATCAGGGATGAAATGAAAAAGGAAGAAGCCCTTTAACGCTGAATGAAGAAAAATCATGCTTATGTCCCCCGAGGAACTCAAAATACAGCTTGCCAACCTCTCCCCCTCTGTCACCTTTGAAGAAGGGTCGGAGTGGCTGAACGCCTATATTGATAATGCCGATTGGGGGCGGGTGGCGCCACTGTTGAAGTCCACCCCCGGATTGGAAATGGACTATCTTTTTTGCCTGACCTGTGTTGATTGGAAAACCCACCTGACCATGGTCTATCACCTCACTTCCACCCTGCACCGGCATACGGTGGTGATCAAAGTGAAGCTGGACCGCAACAAGGCGGAAACCGAAACGGTATCTGCCATCTGGCGCACAGCCGAATTCCATGAACGTGAAGTATATGAATTGTTTGGGGTTAACTTCCTTCATCACCCCGACCTGCGGCTATTGATATTGCCCGATGGATGGGAAGGCAAGAACCCATTGAGGAAAGATTATGAAGACCCGGTAAACATGATCAAGCTTTAATGAAAACTAAATGCTAAAAGCTGTCAGCTCTTAGCTTACCAGTATTACCGAGAAGAATGTACACAGAAAAGACCATACAAAATGCCCCTGGCGATCTGGAAGGAAACAACCTCGTGATCAATATGGGCCCCCAGCACCCCGCTACCCATGGTGTATTGCACCTGGTGATCCATGTGAATGGGGAAACCATACAAAAAGTTGAGCCCCATCTGGGCTATATCCACCGGTCTATTGAAAAGATGAGCGAAAGCCTCAGTTACCGGCAATTCATCTATGTTACCAGCCGGATGGACTATCTCTCCGCGCATATCAATAACCACGCCTGCGCGATGACCGTGGAAAAGGCGCTTCAAATTGAAGTGCCTGCCCGCGCCCAATACATCCGCGTGATCATGGATGAACTCACCCGCATCGCCTCGCATGTACTGTGGTGGGGAGCCGTTGCCATGGATGTTGGCGCACTTACCCCCTTCTTCCTGGCCTTTCGTGAAAGGGAAATGATCAATGACATCATGGAAGAAACCTGTGGCGCCCGGTTGACCATGAACTATATGGTCCCTGGCGGGGTGATGTATGATATCCATCCCAATTTTCAGAAAAAAGTCAAGGAGTTCCTGAAGCATTTCTACTCCCGCATTGATGAATACGACCAACTGGTGACCGGCAATGTGATCTTCCAAAACCGGATGAAGGGTGTGGGATTTATTTCCAAAGAAGATGCCATCTCTTACGGCTGTACCGGTGGCACGGCCCGTGGCAGTGGCGTTTCCTGTGATGTACGCAAGCTTTATCCTTATGAGATCTATGATAAATTGGACTTCCAGGAAGAGCTTGAAACCGCGGGTGACAGTTTTGCCAGATACCTGGTACGCTTGCGGGAATTGCGTCAGTCCATGCATATCCTGGATCAATTGATCGATAATATACCCGAAGGGGAATTTCAGGCCAAGACCAAGGCTGTGTTGAAATTACCCAAAGGGGAATTTTATACTCGGGTTGAAACCGCCAGAGGAGAATTGGGGGTATATATTGTAAGTGAAGGCGGCACCACCCCTTATCGGATCAAGTATCGCTCACCCGGATTTTCCAACCTTTCCGCGCTGGACCACATGGCCCGTGGCGGAAAAATTGGCGACCTGGTAGCTATGATGGGAACCCTTGACCTGGTGATCCCGGATATTGACAGATAAATGTATCATTCGCCTAATAGCTGATTGCTTTTAGGTATAAGTTGTTCGTATAACAAATCAATAATGCCAAGCTTAGAACGCCTATCCCAAATAGTCCACGACTGGCTCTATCTCCAGTTTCACCCCACCTTGGCCCTTCTGATCGAATTTGCCATTGTCGGGGTCTTGATCATTGCCCTCTTCTCCGCGCTGGGGTTGGTGTTGATCATGATGGAAAGAAAGGTATCTGCCTGGATGCAGTTGCGTCTGGGCCCCAACCGTGTAGGCCCAAAAGGTATGTTTCAAACCGTGGCCGATACGCTGAAGCTGATCGTGAAGGAAGGGATGACTCCGCAGGGCGTTGATAAACTTCTTTTCAACCTGGCCCCCTTTGTGGTTATGTGTGTGGCCATGGTGGTTATGGCCCCTTTGATGTTTTCAAAAGGATTCCAGATCTGGGATATTAATATCGGTGTATTTTTTGTCACCGCCATTTCTTCCCTGTCTGTCATTGGAATCCTGATGGCGGGCTGGTCAAGCAACAACAAATACTCCCTGCTGGGTGCCATGCGCAGCGGCGCACAGATCGTCAGCTATGAACTCTCCGCCGGGTTTGCCATCCTGACCATTGTGATCCTGACCGGTGACCTCCGGATCTCTGAAATTGTAAACTCCCAGGCCAATGGCTGGTGGATCTTCAAAGGGCATGTTCCGGTATGGATTTCCTTTGTGATTTTCATGATCGCGGTAACTGCCGAAACCAACCGCGCCCCCTTTGACCTGGCCGAAGCGGAATCTGAATTGACCGCCGGTTTCCATACTGAGTATTCCGGAATGAAATTCGCCCTCTTTTTCCTGGCTGAATATGTAAACATCTTTGTCGTTTGCGCCATTGGCGCCACCCTTTTCCTGGGTGGCTGGCAACCCCTTCATTTTGGCACCGGTAACCAGTTCAATGCCATCATGGATTATATCCCCGGCAGCATCTGGTTTGTTGGAAAAACCTTCTTCCTCATATTCGTGATCATGTGGTTCCGCTGGACCTTCCCCCGGTTGAGGATCGACCAGCTCCTGAACCTGGAATGGAAATACCTGCTGCCCATCAGCATGTTCAACCTGCTCTTAGTCACCTTAATCTCGATCCTGCAATGGCATTTATAATAAAATATATCAAAGAAGTGGCATCGGCCGTTGGATCCCTCTGGGCCGGTATGCGGTTGACGGGAAAATATGCCCTGCGGCACGGAAAGGAAAAACTGA
>JAYRZH010000089.1:0-13088 GCA_041916555.1 Chitinophagaceae bacterium
TCGTTGCGGCTCTTGTCTTTTCTGGACAACTCGAGTCTTTGCTGGCGGAATAATTTCCTGGCTTCGGATTTGATCATTGTTTCAGTTTTGTCATTAATTCCTCTTTCCAACCGTTGGCTATCTGTCGAATCGTTTCTGCATTGTTGTTCATCAGTGGCGGTACCGAACCCAATGAAGGGTAACCGCTCCAGGTTTCAATCTCCGACTCATAATCCATAAACCGGTCATTGAAAACCCAACCAGCTACTGGCAACCCTTTGTCTTTACATACCTGAGCTGTCAGCAAAGAATGGTTGATGCTCCCCAGGTAATTGCGGCTTACAAGGATTACCCGGCAACCAAGCTCGCGAATCAGGTCGGCCACCATATCTGTTTCATTGAGTGGCACCATCAACCCACCGGCTCCTTCAATAATGAGTGGTTTTGATGAATCTTCCAATGATTGATACACATCTTTTATCTGACTTATGGATATCCGAAGTCCTTCCTCGCGGGCTGAAATATGGGGAGAGGCTGGTTTTTGAAGCCGGTAAACTTCCGGCACTACCCTGTCTTGCCCATGGGTTAATACAGAGCGGACCCATCCGGTATCTGTTCCCTCGTCAAATCCGGCCTGAATGGGTTTCCAGTACCGGGCACCCAGTGCTTCTGCAAGGATAGCCGCCACCACCGTTTTACCGATGCCGGTACCAATGCCGGTTATGAAATAATGGGGATTCAGGGCAAGCCAATTTGGGTTCCCAAAGATACGAAGCAAACCGTTAATCCCTGTCCTCAATAAAGATGGAAAATACCGTGGTGCCGTAGTTTCTTTCTGCTTTGAAATAGGGATGTTGCTTGTAATCGTTTCGGGGGGTATGTTCGAGGATAAACCACCCTTTTTTCGTTAATAATTTCTTTTCAAAAACCAGATCGGGCAACCGGTCAATAGAAGCCAGCGCATAGGGCGGCCCGGCAAAAATCAGGTCAAACCGGTCGGTGCAGAGTTCCATGAATTGAAAAACATCGAGCTTTACAACTCGTACCTTTTCAATGCCAAGTTGCGTCAGGGTTTTCTGGATAAAGGCGTACATCTGGGGATCCTTTTCCACAATGGTGAGGTCTGCGGCACCGCGACTGGCCAGTTCATAACTGATACTTCCTGTACCCCCAAACAGGTCAAGCGTTTTTATACCTTCAAGGCTGATATTACTGTTCAGGATATTAAACAATCCTTCTTTGGCGATATCCGTAGTGGGACGGGTATGAGGCATATTCGCCGGTGGTTGTATGCGACGTCCGCCTAAACTGCCTGAAATGATACGCATGCCGCTAATTTTGAGATCAAGGCGAAATAATGACCCGGGTGGTCGGACAAAGCCTCTGCCAGGTTCAGCGCATCCGAATCGTCGGAGAAATGAAGATGTGTAAAATAAGCGTATAATTCCCTGTAAAGCGCTGATTTTTCATCCACAAAACCGCTTATCTCAAGTTCCACTTCCTCTCTCGATAAATCAAAATCGCGACAAATCTGGATAAGCCGATACAGAACATCTGCCGGGGCGCTGTATGAAAATATATTACAGAGTAGCGGGCCACTGTCCCCCATCAGGCACACCGAAAAATCATCAGGCCTGAGATCTATGAATAGCCTGCTGCCCGTGGGCGTCGCCAAAGTCTTCAGGAAAACCGCATGGTGGTGCCAGTATTGATGGCGAAGGTATTGCCGGGTAACCGCGATGTTCAACAATTTGGGCAACCCATAAACGGTTTGAATGCCAAATTCAGGCAAATGATCGGATTTTAGCACCTGGCCAGGGAAATCGGCACCGCTGGATTCAAGGTACAGGACTTCATCCTGAAACCTATACAGGGTGGATGGTACCAGGGCGCAGTTGGGGAACCGGTAAGAAATGGCCACCTGTGAAAATGAACCGGTAAACTCAGGAAATGCCTGGAGCATTTCGGTCAGGAGACGACCCTCCCTGTTGGTGCCCTGGGCATGAACCAACCGGTACAACTTCCTGGAGGCTTTATCGCTCAACCCCAACCCGATAGCGTTCTGACCTATTTCAGCCAGAAGCACAGAGTCGTGGGCCTGATAGCCTTCCCCATTTCCTATATCAAATGTTACTTTCAAATCCGTCTGTTGTATCGCGACAAAGATAACCGCTTCTATTATAATAAATTGTTCCCCTCCCAATTCCTTTTTCGTAGCTTGCGTCCTCCCATGAGCCACACGATACCATCTTTACAGGTAGAAACCACATACCGGCAGATCATTCGTATCGCGC
Source organism: Chitinophagaceae bacterium (assembly GCA_041916555.1). Classification (GTDB taxonomy): domain Bacteria; phylum Bacteroidota; class Bacteroidia; order Chitinophagales; family Chitinophagaceae; genus SpSt-398. The sequence goes on from JAYRZH010000089.1 coordinate 2,274, forward strand.
TGCCGATCAGTCTGGCCATGCTTGTTCCCCAACTGAACTTTATCATCAACAATATTTTTCTAGGTCATCACAGTTCAACTTCCCTGGCTTTTGCCGCCATCACCGGAGTATATTATCTCATTTTTGCGGCTATTGGTTATGGATTGAATAATGGCCTTCAGGCCCTGATTGCCCGCAGGGCTGGGGAGAATCGGCCCGATGAAATTGGTCGGCTGTTTCAACAGGGTGTTTTTGTAGCCATGGCGATTGCCGCTATAGGGATCATCCTTACCTGGTTTCTCACCCCCCTGGTGTTGAAATGGGTGATACGTGATCAATCCACTGTCCAGGCCTATATAGGGTTTCTCCGCATCCGCATCTGGGGTCTTCCGTTTCTCTATATCTACCAGTTGCGTAATGCCCTGCTTGTTGGCACCAACCAGAGCAAGTACCTGATCATTGGCACCCTTACCGAGACCATCACAAACGTGGTGCTTGACTATGTATTGATCTTTGGTAAATGGGGTTTTCCCGAGTTGGGGTTTAATGGCGCCGCCATCGCCTCCGTGATCGCGGAGTTTGCTGGTATGTTTGCCATATTTCTGGTTATCCGCAACAAGGGTATTGGAAAGCGCTTTGGCCTATTCAACAATTTTGGCGCTGATATGGCGCGGCTGCGGCAGGTATTGTCTATGTCGGCCCCCCTGATCTTTCAACATGCGATCAGCATCCTTAGTTGGTGGTTCTTTTATTTACTGATCGAAAGGAATACCAACCAGATGGACCTGGGGATTTCCAATACGATGCGTAACCTGTTTGGCATGTTTGGCGTGGTAAGCTGGGCCTTTGCGGCTACCAGCAACGCCATGGTCAGCAATATCATCGGCCAGGGGAAGCATGACCAGGTGATCTCCCTGATCAAAAAGATCATTCACCTGAGTGCCGGGTTTGCCATTTTTGTTTTTGTGATCCTGAATCTGTTTCCCGTCACCTTTATCAGCCTATTTGGTCAGGGTACCTTGTTTGCCAAAGAGGCCATTCCGGTGATCCGGGTGGTTTCGGCTGCCATGCTGTTGATGTCCGTGGGTACCGTTTGGTTAAATGCCGTAACGGCCACGGGCAATTCACGTGTCACATTTCTGATTGAGTTTATCGCGATTATTTTTTACTGCGCGTACGTTTACCTCGTAATGGAAGTGTACCAACTGCCTATTGCTGTGGGTTGGATGAGTGAATGGCTGTATTGGACAAGTTTGTTCCTGCTTTCATTTATCTATATACGCAGCGGAAAGTGGAAATCAAAAAAGGTATAAGCGAAAAAACCAAGGTGGTTATCCGCAAGATTTTTACTTACTCCACTTTTCCAACAGTTTCTTCCCTTCTTCCTTGATACCCTTGTCATCTTCTGTTTTATCAGGAATAGAGGGAAGCGCTTTCAGGAGGGCAATGGCCTTATCATTCTGTTTGTTCTTATGATAGGCTTTGGCCAGTTCCAGGTTATTTAGGGCAAAATTTGGTTCCAGTTTCATGGCCTTTTCATAGGCGGCAATGGCTTCAGCGAGTGAGGATTTGGGCAATCCTCCGTAAAACACTTTCAGCGCCGCACGCTCCACGGCATTCAGGCTGCTTACCTCATAGTGCCATTTACCCACTACATGCCAGGCCCGGCCATGGTTAGGATTGAGTTTAACCGCTTTGTCGGCATTGTCTTTAATGGCTTTTACCGCTTTTATCTTTTCATTTCCACTTTCCATAAGCGCAAAGCGGCCCATGGCTACCGACAGCGCGTAATATCCGTCTGCTTTATTGGGGTCAACTTTTATCGCCGTTTCAGCAAATATCCTTCCTGCTTTAAAGAAATCGAGCTGTTTATCCTTGGTGGGTTGCCGGCGACCTATGCGGCTGCATAGCTCACTGCATTTCCATAGGGCATAATAATTACGGTGATCGATCTTCAGTACCTGTTTGAATTTCTCATAGGCCTGGGTTTCTTTCAGGGATGCTTCCAATTGTTCGGCTTCCTTGATCAGCGTAGCGGCATCCTGGCCTTGGCAAAGGATGGAGCTGGCGATCAGTAAAAACAGGGAGAGGATTTTGGCCATGGTTAAAAGGTCTGGTGACAGGTTACAGAAACAGTGCCAGAATAACCTTCTATGGGAGGATTCATCTTGGTCACCTTGACTTTTATTTCATTCAACTGCTTGTATTTCAAGTTTAATTCGCGCACAAGGCGTGAACTGACCGTTTCGAGCAAATCCTCGCGCTGGTCCATCACTTGTTTTGCGATCCCGTAAACTTCTACATAATCCACGGTTGACCCGATGTCCCGTACAGGTTTTGCGGAAGGGGCATCCATCCAGAGTTGTATTTCAACGTGGAACAGGTTGCCATTGGTACTTTCCGATTCATATAAACCGTGGTAAGCCCAATATTCAAAATCGAGTTCTATGGTAAATCGCTGTCTGGACAAAGGGGATCAAAGATTCTTTGCACTAAGGTAACGTTCTGCATCCAAAGCAGCCATACATCCGCTTCCGGCGGCTGTTACGGCCTGGCGATATATTTTATCCTGTACATCACCGGCGGCAAACACCCCTTCCACATTTGTTTTGGAAGTACCCGGTATGGTTTTGATATAACCTGCTTCATCCATTTCCAGCCAGCCTTTGAAAATATCGGAATTGGGTTGGTGACCAATGGCCACAAAGAAGCCGTTGACCGTGATTTCCGTTTTCTCTCCAGTTTTGTTATTCTTGATACGAACGGCGGATACGGTTTTTTCCCCTATGATCTCATCGGTTTCCGCATTCCAGTAGATTTTGATGTTGGGTGTGTTTTTTACCCGGTCCTGCATCACTTTGCTGGCCCGCATTTCATCACGGCGAACGATCATGTGCACGGTTGTGCATAGTTTACTCAGGTAAAGGGCTTCTTCAGCAGCCGTATCACCGGCGCCGACAATGGCCACTTCTTTTCCGCGAAAGAAAAATCCATCACATACTGCGCAGGCGCTTACCCCAAACCCATTCAGTCTTTTCTCGCTATCCAGGCCAAGCCATTTAGCCGAGGCCCCGGTGGCAATGATTACAGAATCAGCTTCCACCAGTTTTTCATCATCGATCCAGACCTTATATGGTTGGGCGGAAAAATCTACTTTGGTAGCCAGTCCATAACGTATATCGGCCCCCATCCGGGTGGCTTGTTTTTCAAATTCCATCATCATTTCCGGTCCCTGGATGCCATCGGGATAACCGGGATAGTTTTCCACCTCCGTAGTAATGGTTAGCTGTCCCCCGGGTTGTATCCCCTGGTATAAAACGGGTTTCATGTTGGCCCGGGCTGAATAAATGGCTGCGGTGTAGCCGGCAGGCCCTGAACCGATGATCAGGCAGTGAACGTGTTCTGTTTGATTATTATCCATGCTTAACTATCATTAAAGTCTACAAAAATAGGTTGAATCGGTCAACAAACCTGTGACCGATGATACGGTGTTAATCCAGTGTTGACTACTCGGGAATAATCAGGCTGTGGAACTGGCAGGCGTAGCCTCCAAAATAACCCAGGGCCCCGTTGGAAACATTGCCCAGGATCCGGGTGGGGGTTGAAAAAGGATTTCCCACGGAGGCATAACTAAACTCCATGGTGCGCCAGAAATCGTAAGTGGCCTTATCGATGTTGCATAGTTTCATGGTTACAGTATCTCCTCTCCGAAAGAAATTGTAACCATCTTCCAACTCCTCATTCCGGTTTACCCCTCTTTCCACTTCTATTTCATAGGAGGCCCCATCGATGACCTGATCATCAAATACGGAGGTTAAACCGGGATAAAATGGTTCGCTATTGCGTTTGGTAAAATAGCGGATATAGTCACCCAGGCCCTGGCGGTCCTTTGCCCGTACCACCAGGGATACCTGATCGGGTTCATTCCCGGGAGGGGCAGGTTTCCAGAATAATGAATCCACCCGGCGGGTTATAGCGGGAATACGGGTATTGGCCCGGTATTCTTCTCCCTGCCAGTTAATCACCAGGCTGTAATCGTGTTCCAGTTCACCTAAAAAGGCGGTTGCCAGGTTGGATGAATCGATGGAATAATAGTAAAGGGTATTGCCATTACCCAGGTCGGCGCTGTATTCTTTCAGCGTATGGGTAAGGGTGCCATTGGATACCTGTATCGTAGCATCGCGTACAAAACTGTTGGAAAGGATGGAGGCGTCGATTTGGGAGAAATATCCCAGGCTTTTGGAAAGAATCACCACCGGAGCCCTGCCATTTTCAATGCTGGCGTCCACCACCAATTTACCGGAGGCATCATCCAGGTCGATGGTTACACCCTTTTCACAGCCTGTGAAAAGAACCAGGAGGGGGAAAATGGCGTAAAGGAAGCGGCGTTTCATGTATCTGATAACAAGGAGGGCCGATTGATTGTTTGTTTGCTGATGGTTTCAAAAAAAAGCAGCCCCGGAACACCGGAACTGCCTTTAACCCATCAATTTGCTTATCGTTATCCCTCCGCCAGTGGCGAAAAGGAACAAACGCCATCTATTATCCCAGGTAAGCTTTGAGCGCGTTGCTATAGCGGGCTTTTTGGAGCCTCTTGATCGCTCTTTCTTTGATCTGGCGGATACGCTCTTTGGTCAGGTCGTATTTCTGGCCGATCTGTTCGATGGTGACCCCATTTTCGCCGTCAAGGCCAAAATAGGCGTTCACGATCTCTGCTTCCCGTGGGCTGAGGGATTTGAGGATCCGGCGGATCTCATTCCGCAGGGAGTCCTTCATCACATCCTCATCGGTATCATCGCTTCCTTCAAGCAGGTCGCCCATGGCCACATCTTCGGCCTCATGCACAGGGGCATCGAGGGATGTGTGGCGGGTATTGCTTTGGAAGATGTTGTTAATCTCTGTTTCGCTCATTTCGAGAATATCAGCCAGTTCTTCTGTACTGGGCTCACGCTCGAATTCCTGTTCAAAAGCCATGTAGGCTTTATTGGCCTTGTTGTAAGTGCCGATCTTGTTTTGGGGTAAACGAACAAGTCTTCCCTGCTCGGCAAGGGCCTGCAGAATAGACTGACGGATCCACCATACGGCGTAAGAAATGAATTTAAAACCCTTGGTTTCGTCAAAACGCTGGGCAGCCTTGATCAGACCGAGGTTACCCTCATTGATCAGGTCGCTCAGGGACAAACCCTGGTGTTGATATTGTTTAGCTACGGAAACCACGAAACGAAGGTTGGCCTGTACCAGTTTATCAAGGGCTTTTTGATCGCCCATCTTGATTCTTTGCGCTAAAGTGGTCTCTTCCTCGGGAGTGATCATAGGGATCTTCGAAATCTCCTGCAAGTACTTCTCTACGGCCTGGGAATCCCTGTTCGTGATCTGGGTAGCAATTTTTAGCTGCCTCATACTGATTGATTACTTAATAAAACGAATTTTTATCCTGGTTTGTTCAAGGAAGATGAAAAGGATAAGTTAATACCGTCCTGGACTGTCTGCAAAAATACATTTCAAATCCCGTTTCTCATAGCTGTTGTGGAAAAATCTTTACCCGCAACGGCCAGGTAAAGGGGATTTATTTCTTAACTGGTATTCTTCTTAAGTATAATAAGATGCCCAATCCGGTCAAAACCAGTATGGTGGAGATCACTTCGGCCTGGGTGGGCTGAAACCCAAACAGGTCAAGCCGGTTGTTTACCCTGATTTTTTCCACCGTAAACCGTTCTAAACCGTTCAATATCAAGTAAACGGCAAACATGGTACCAGGTTTTTTCCATTTCTTCCGGAAGGCCCATAAAAACCCAAAAAGTAGCAAACTGGCGATGGTTTCATAGAAGGGTGTGGGGAATACCGGGACGGGTAGGTGATTGCAGAATTTTTCATCGGTGCAATTGGCCAGTTTCACCCCTTCCTCGTTAACATTATGTGGATAATCATAGGCCACCATCCAGTCGGGCAGGAAGCCCATCCAACCGGGTTTGACAAATGATTTATGCGGAACCTCCGAAACGGAATCGACCTTAAAATGATCCAGGAAATAGGCTGTATTGCCTTTAAGGGTTGCTTCAAACTGACCGGGCATGGCCTTGGTGACCACACCGGTAGAATCGGTGGCGTAGGCTGAATTATAGATACCCCAATCGCCATCACCCGCTACCTGGCAACCGATTCGACCAACCGCATAGGCGATCATGAGTGCCGGTGCGGCGGCATCAGACAGATGGAGCATCCCTATCTGGTGCTTACGGGCATACCACCAGATCGCCAGCGTAGCGCAAATCAATCCACCGTAAAAGGTTAAACCTGCCGGTGATAAAAGATAATCGGCCGGATGCTTGAGAAAATCTGACCAGTTTTCAAAAATGTCAAACAGTTTGGCCCCAAGCAACCCAAAAACCAGGGCCAGGATGGTGATCTCTCCCACCCTGTCGTATGGCCAGATACGCAATTTGCGTTTCTCCGGCTTGGGAAGCTTTTGCCTGTTTTTTTCCCACCACTTTAACCCGGCAAAAAACAAACCTAATATAATACCGGCCGGCCAGTTGCCAATGGTGGAGAAAATAAAGGCCTGCGGGTCATCGGTGGCCGATGAACTCATCAGAAATAAACCCAGGATCTTATACCCAAGCAGGAACCCCAGCACAAAATTCAAGGCAATCTCACCCATCGTGGCTGGTTTCCCCACCATCACCTCCACCTCGGTATATTGAAACAGCCCCTGGTTGCTCTTTCTTTTTAACTCAAGGGTTAAAACAACAGCAGCCAGGATAAAAGCCAGGGCCACAAAAAAACCAAAACTGTTTACATACCTGAGAAATGGCGCTTCCACGCCAAAAAGGTCGCGGAAGACATAATAAAGGTTTGGATACATGAGGGAAAGATAGGGGATTTATGAACAATGCTCCTCAAATGCCGAGATCAGGTTGCTTGCGATAACCTGGGCCGGACGTCCCTCGATCATGTGTCTCTCAATAAAATGAACCAGTTTACCATCTTTGAAAAGGGCGATGGCCGGTGAAGAAGGAGGATAAGGAAGCAGGTGTTCCCTTACCTTTTTAACCGCATCAATATCAAAACCGGCAAAGGTAGTGGTCAAATAATCCGGCTTCTTGGCACTGTTGATCACAGCCATCAATACACCCGGACGGGCAGTTCCGGCGGAACAGCCACAAACAGAATTGATCATGACCAGGGTGGTGCCTTTCTGGGCCAATTGCGCCTCCACTTCCTCGGGGGTCAATAACTCGGAAAAGCCATTATCAGTAAGCTCTTCCTTCATGGGGATTACTATCTCTTCAGGATACATAATAAAAAAGAATAAAATAATTAAGAAGACAAAATTATCAATTATTTGAATAACGAACCCAACCCTAAATGGTTATAAGTAATTATGGCAGAAATATTTCCGCATTTCGGAAATTCTGTCTGTTGATAAACCACAAAACTTCCAAAACGGCATCCTTGTAGGTCCAAAATCCGGCATGGTATGCCATTTGACGATTTATTGAAAAAACTAAAAAGCTATGACACACGTAAGATTTAATAACAGACCCAGCCTTATCGACAGCCTGTTCAATGACCTGCCTGTATTTTTCAACGAGGGAGCCAATCGCTTCTCCGTCCCGGTAAACATTCGCGAGTTGGCGGATGCCTATCAACTGGAAGTGGTTGCACCCGGTTTTGAAAAAGCCGACTTCAAGGTAAACCTGGAGGGCAACCTGCTTACCATTTCCGGTGAAAAAACACAGGAAAACAAAGAGGAGAAGCTGTTGCGCCGGGAGTTCAGCTACCGGAATTTTAAGCGTTCTTTCACAATTGACGAGAAGATCGACGCAACGAATATCCAGGCCAATTACGTCAATGGTATATTGGTTTTAAACCTTCCGAAGAAAAATGAAGTCAAAGAAACAAGCAAAGCGATTGTTATCAACTAAAAGAGCATCTAATTTGTTATATAGCATAAAGAGTTTCTCATAAGCAGTTGGTTTTGGTTTACACCCCGTCCCGATTCTTCGGGATGGGTTTTTTTATGATTGCCCGATCCTGTTTCAAATCAACATCAGGATACAAATTATTTATAGTTATTTTGCGTCATATTTTTACCCCAACAAAACGATCCAAGGATGAAAAAAACGGCTCTGGTCCTGTTTCTGTTTTTCCTTACCGGAAAAGCCATGACCCAGGTTGTGGCTCACAAAGACACCATACCCGTTATCCCCACACCGGAGAATACCGACACCTTACTTAGAATCATCAACCTGAATCCTTTCTTTACCCTGCATGTGGATTCCACCCTGAACTATCCCTTTCAGATCAATAAGGAACCGAAGAACTATTACTGGTACCTGAAAAATTCACCGCTTGGGCTGAAGATCAACAAGGATAACGGACTGATGACTTTTAAGGCTGAGAAATCATTCTTCCTATCCGGCAAACTCAAGTACGATGTTGAGTACAAGGTAAACCTGGGAGTACAAAACCTACACGACCCGCATGAGTTTGTGGACACTTCCATCACCCTGGTTTTTTACAATACCGAGATCATTCCTTCCAAGGTTAAGCCTACGGTCAGCAATGCGCTCACCGTTGATGAGGGCGAACCTCTTACATTCCGGGTGCTATGTGAAGCCGGCTCCTTCCCCATTGAGAACATCCTGTTTACCTCCAGTGAAACCATTTCCGGCTTTACCCTGGTGGAAAAATGCAATGATGAATTTTCCTGGACCCCCGGTTACGATTTTGTACGGGATAATGAAGAACCCAAACAACGGGTTGTGTACCTGAATTTTATTGGGGCTACCCGGTTCCAGGCAAAGGATACCGCCACCATCAAGCTTACTGTTCGCAATGCGCTCAACTATCCCCTGGCCAACCAGGAATTTGACCAGGTGATCGACAATATCAAGACCTATGTTTTGAAACTAAAATATACCTTTCTTCAATTGGATAAACGGTTAAAGAAAGTCAAATCCACCCGCACCGCATTTGACCTCACCTCAGGTACCTCGGCGCTGGCAGGCACTATCCTGAATACTTCCAATAGCGAAGGAGCAAAAAATACGGGAAAAGTATTACCCAGTGTAGGTGTGGCGTTGGTCCCGGTAAAGGAAGCCGCAGCCCCCACCAAGATCGTGGAGCAAAACCAGGCCTCCCTGATCCGAACCTCTATCAAAAGACTGGAATACATGGCCAATGACAATATGCGGGTTGGTGATAAAGACCCGGATATTTTGAAGAAAACGGCCAAACTAAAGGAAGAACTCAAACAGATACAGATCCAACTGATCGATGTGCCGGTGGAACTGACCAATAACCTGTCGGCCGAAGAACTGAACCGTTACTTTACAAGCCCTAAGGTAAACAAGAAGTACAGGTTAAAAGGCGGCTAAGGAAGAAAGAAACGATCAATCACATCCTTGTTTTCTTCTTGTATCGATCAGGTATTGAATCTTCCAAACGCCTTTGATCCTTACCAATTGAAAGGAATTTACCCCGCAATGGCTGAACTGCCCCTTGTAGTAGAACTTATAGGGTGTCCATACAATGGCCAAAGGCCCATCGATCCTTATGGTTTCAAATTCAATCTGCTCATCGGCATCACCCTTGGGTAGTTTTGACAGGGAGGCAACAAACTCGGCCACCTGCTCATTTTTTACTTCCATTCCTTCCCGTCCCCGTACAATGGTTTGAAGAACGGCACTGTCGGCAAAGGCCCCTCGCACCAGTTCGGGATTGGCCCCTTTCATTCCTTCAAATAACTGGTTAACCACCGCTTTCACAGAGTCCTCCGCAGTTTGGGCATGAGAGTGACCATGAAGAAAAAGGCTGGCAGTTAATAGAAGCAAAAACTTTTTCATGTTAATAAGGTATATAAGGGGTATTTACACGTATCCCAGGATTTTCAGCATGCTTTGAGCTGTCTGTTCCTTGGCATAGACCCAGTCAACCAATTTGCCATTTTTATCATGGCCAACAATGATGTGTTTGGGGGATGGGATCAGACAGTGTTTGATACCTCCATAGCCGCTGATCTGGTCCTGGTAGGCCCCGGTGTGGAAAAACCCGAGAAACAGGGGTTCCCCGTTATTGACCTTCGGCAGGAACACTTCGTTGATATGTTCTTCAGAGTCGTAGTAATCGTGGCTGTCGCAGGTAATGCCTCCGAGTACAACCCGTTGGTATTCGGTATCCCATTTATTGATTGGCAGGAGCAGGAAGCGCTCCCCTATTCCCCAGGTATCGGGTAAGGTGGTAATGAAAGAGGAATCGATCATATACCAGTTTTCGCGGTCGTTCTGGATCTTTTCACCGATCACGCTATAGATATGCGCCATGCTTTCTCCCACGGTATAGCTCCCAAATTCAGTAAAAATATTGGGCATGGGGACTTTGGCCTTTTTGCAGGCTGATTTGATGTTCCGAACGATCTCATTGATCATGAACTGGTAATCGTAATGAAAACCCAGGGAGTGTTTGATCGGGAACCCACCCCCAATATTGATAGAATCCAGTTCGGGGCAGATCTTCTTTAGCTGGCAATACAGGTTGATGATCTTGTTAAGTTCACTCCAGTAATAGATATCGTCTTTGATTCCTTTGTTCAGGAAGATATGGAGCATTTTCAGTTGGAATTTGCTTTCATATCCTTCGATCCTGTCCACATAGAATTCCAGGATATCCTTTGCCCTGATGCCCAGTCTTGATGTATAAAAAGGGAAGGTCGGCTCTTCTTCAGCGGCAACCCGGATGCCCAGTTTAAAGGGAACTTTTACTGATTTGGCATATTCCTTTAGTTCGTCCTTGTTGTCAAGAACCGGGATAACATTTGTGAAGCCGGTGTTTAGC
>JAYRZH010000090.1:0-12889 GCA_041916555.1 Chitinophagaceae bacterium
GTCCTTTATTCTCTTCAAATATGGTTTTGTTCACCACCCGGCAATGCGGGTTTAGGTATAAATTATCGATGGCCAGGTATTCGCGTTGATTGGCGCTTTCCCGGGAGGGGAGTACCTTCTTCTGCAGGGCCATTTTCAGGTACTTCCTTTTCAGGTCGGCATTTACTATGCTCCGGGTAAAGCGGATCCTTCCGGAGGAAGCCTTTTCTATGGACTTGGCAATCATTTCCACACAGTACATGCGATCTTCGGTGCTGAGGTCAAAACTCATGTCAAACGGCAGCTTATTGTCATAGTGGCGAAAAACTTCCTGTTTCAAAGCAGCAAGCTCGGTACTGTCAAGATCATATCGGTAAATGCCAAACCCTACATTGGAAACGGGGGTAAGAAAGGAATCGATCCGGTCCTTGCGCATTACTTCATCCGGGTTCAGATCGCCGGCCATATTGTGATAAACATATAAGGTGTCATGCCATTTAAAGGCCAGCCCTGAATGGGAGAAGACCTTTTCCGTCTGGCTGAAATCCTTGAGCATAAAGCTGGTCATATCATTTCCGCAACGAAGAATGAGGTCGCCTTCCCGGATACTGTCGATGGCAGCCTGCACCAGCTTCCAGCGGCCTGGCAATTGACCGGCGGCTACTGCAATGGGTTTGGGTTCCTTTTCCTGATTCTGACAACCACAGAGAGTGCTAAGGGCCAGCAGGGTGGCGGTTAAGTAATTTTTCATGCGGTGTAAAAATAAAAAATCCAGCCTTTTGAAGGCTGGATTTAAGGGTCCTGTTCAGGACAAAGATTTATTGAACACTGATGAATTCAAAATCATCGATACCGATCTCATTGGAATTGTTACCGCCCGGGCCACCTTCTTCCACATAATACCTGAATCCGATACGCAGTTTCTTATAGGAAGGGTAGGGTAAACCGGAAATGGTAAACTCGTATTTTGTCCAGGTGGTGGGATACCCGGAAGCTGTTTGAGTGGGGTTGATTTCGAGGAGCATTTTGTTAAAGTCTCCGGTGCTGGTTTCGTTGGGTCCTACATTAAGTCCATCATTAAGGGTGTTCAGCCAAACCTGCATACGATCGGGGAAGCTAACCGGGCTGGAGGTTTTTGTCCAGAAGGAGAAACGGTCGCCATTGCGCATATTCAGGGGTGGGGTTACCAGCCAGCAGTTGATAAAGGAAGTACCATCGCCTACTGTATAGGGGCACAGCGCGTATTCATTGGCGCTAGCAGTTGCGGAATGGGCTTCAATATTGGAGAAGAATGGTCCGCCTTTGATATTATCGGCGATAAAGGAACCTTGTTGCCAGTTTTCATCACCGGCAGGGTTGCTCCGGTTGATGGCCCTCCAGCCGTTGTTGATCACTTTCTGGATCGAGTCAAAGGGTTCAGAATAAGAAAAATTATCGGTAGCCAGTTCCAGGCCTTCTTTCACTTTTTCTTCCTTACAGGCATAGAGAAAGAAGCTCATGGCAAAAACCAGGCTGAGGGAGAAAACAAGGGTGAATTTATTTTTCATGATCGCTTTTATGTAAGTGATGGGATGAATTATTTGCTAACAAAGGCTACGCTATCAATACCGATAGAGGAACCAAAACCGTTGCTACCGGCTCCTTCCACAAAATAACGGAAGGCAAAACGGGCCTGAACCGGTTTGCTTAATCCAAACACGGTGGCCTCATAGCGGGTCCAGCGGTGGGGATAAGCATTGCGGGCCTTGATACGGTCGGGATCATTGGGGTTGGCGATATTATAATCGTTCAACAGGAATTCGTAGTAGAAGGGGTTGATATCCACCAGGGTGATTGAAAAATCACCGGGATCGGTTCCGTTTCCTACGTTCAGGGATCCATTCGGGTTAACACGTACCTGCATGCGGTTAACAAAATCGGTGGAATCGCCATTAAAGGAATATAATTCGGTGCGGGTGTAAAAAACAATTTTGTCTCCATTCTTCATCCAAACCTGAGGAGATACAGCCCAGTTGCTGATTACACCAGAGGCAGAGGAAGTAGATTGGTAATCGGCCCAGAGGTATCCGTTACCGGCTGCATAGGTGGAATAAGGCTGAAAGGGAATGTAATTATCCGCATTCGGGTTCTGCCAGTTGCGGCGTCCCAACGCTACGCTTTTGTTGATATAGCGCCAGCCGCGGGCATAGGCGGAATTGGCTGTATCAAATTCTTCAACAAAAGACTGATTGGGGGTTGGTGGTTCTGCCGTCAGGTTTGAATCATCAACGCAAGAGCTGAGTAGGGTGGTCAGAAAAAGAGAGGTAGATAAAAATCCAAGCAGGGTAGATTTTCTCATAATAGAACAGTTAGTTATTTAGGGAGTGAAATTAGGCAAAAAATGTTAATTCAAAAAAACATTATTTGCCTTGAAAATTAGCGGTTTATGTCGAAAATCTAGACCTGGAACACCCCTGTTTTAAAATCCGGAATCACCGGGTTATGGTCAGCGGCGCGGAGCCCTTCCGAGATGTATTTCCTGGTTTCGGCCGGGTCTATCAGGTCGTCAACCCAGAGCCTTGCGGCGGCATAGTAAGGCGAACTTTGCTTTTCGTAGCGTTTCCGGATGCCCTCGAGTATCCTGCTTTCTTCTTCGGGGGTAATGGATTCGCCTTTGGCTTTTTTTGCAGCCACTTCAATCTGCAACAGCGTTTTGGCGGCGGAGTCGCCGCTCATCACCGCAATTTTTGCCGAAGGCCAGGCATAAATAAAGCGGGGGTCATACGCTTTTCCGCACATGGCATAATTACCAGCTCCATAGGAATGACCGGTAATGATCGTGATCTTTGGAACCACCGAATTGGCAACAGCATTCACCAGTTTCGCCCCGTCTTTGATGATTCCGGCATGTTCGCTCCGGCTTCCAACCATAAACCCGGTTACATCCTGCAGGAACACCAGAGGAATTCTTTTCTGGTTACAATTGAGAATAAACCTGGCTGCCTTGTCGGAGCTGTCGTTGTATATAACACCCCCCATTTGCATTTCCCCTTTGCGGCTTTTGACGATCTTTCGCTGATTGGCCACGATCCCTACGGCCCAACCATCGATCCTGGCATAGCCGCAAACGATGGTTTTACCATACTCCGCTTTGTACTGTTCAAAATCGGAATCATCCACGATGCGTTCAATGATCTCCAACACATCATAGGGTTTGCCATCACTTGGAAAAATACCATAGATTTCTTCCGGATCTTTTTTAGGTGGTTTGGGTGCAATGCGGTCAAACCCGGCTTTTGAAACAGGCCCCAGCATACCCATCATGCGTTTTACATGATCCAGGCATTCCTGTTCCGTTTTAAATTTATAATCCGCTATCCCGCTGATCTCCGTATGGGTGGTTGCTCCACCCAGGGTTTCGTGATCCACATCTTCACCAATGGCTGCTTTTACCAGGTAGGGACCGGCCAGGTAAATTGACCCGTTTCCCTCCACCATAAGTGTTTCATCACTCATGATGGGTAAATAGGCTCCCCCGGCGACACAAGGCCCCATCACCGCGGCAATCTGGGTAATGCCCATCCCACTCATTCGGGCATTGTTCCGAAAGATGCGTCCAAAATGTTCTTTGTCGGGAAATATCTCATCCTGCAAAGGGAGAAAAACGCCGGCACTATCCACCAGGTAGATCACCGGCAGGTGGTTTTCCATCGCGATCTCCTGCAGGCGAAGGTTCTTTTTGCCGGTAATCGGGAACCAGGCTCCTGCTTTCACCGTTTGGTCATTGGCCAGGATCACACATTGCCTGCCGCTGACATAACCAATCCCGGCCACAGTGCCTCCTGCCGGACAGCCCCCCTGTTCAGGATACATGTCATAACCGGCAAAAGCACCGATCTCAATAAATACCGAGCCTTTATCAATCAGGTAATCGATCCGCTCACGGGGGGTAAGCTTATTTTTTTCCTTCTGCTTTTCCAGGGATTTCTTGCCACCACCTTCCCGTATCTTCCCCAGCTTCTGACGCAAATCGGAAAGCGATTGACGAAATCGGTCTTCGTTTTTATTAAACTCCAGATCCATGGTTATCGGTTATGAAACAAAGATAGGGGTTCACTCTTCGCTGACAATCGAAGTACAGGGGTGCATTTCCCGGATAAAAAACAGGCCATCCATGATAGAAGCCCATTTCGCTTTGCCATTCCATTGGTGACTATATAACTTGGAAATAAATGATTCTGCTACTCCCAGTCTCTTTCGCATTCCGTGAAAATCATAAAAGGCATAGTCATGTATTGATAAGAGCTTTTCCACCGAATGCTTATCCGGCTTTCTCACACTATACCTTGTAAAGCCATTGGCCAACCGCCCTGTGGTTCCTGTGGCGGAGGTAAAACCTAGCACATAGGATTGTTCCTCGTTTCCAAGGTAAGAACAAAATACCGTACCCATGGTTCGGAAATGATTGGGAAAAACCTGCTCGATGTTTTTATAGTTGTGGATACTGGCAGCCCATACAATGATCTTTTTATCCTTGTATCGTTCATTCACCAGCCAGTTGAGATTGGAACCCATGGCTGAATCCCTGTGCCGGCTATCGTATTTGGTTTGGTGGCTCAACGAAGAAAGATTGAAAGCTGCCAGGCTCTCCATCAATTGCCGTTCATAGGATCGCGGCGCTGAGATATCCATGTTTTTTACCCATTCGCGGGTTATGTCATCATACCGGTTAAAACCAGTTTCGGTCCCAAATTTTCTTCCATAGTGGATTATGAGGGAGTCGGTCCAGGAAAGAAAAAAAATCCTGTTATCTCCAAAACCCGGTTGGTCATGAAACCGTTTACTGATCATAGAATCCAGGTAGGGGACTAGTTTCTTACGGGCATACTGGCCGTGTAACTGGTTGTCAAAACCAGTTACGGTGATTGGAGTTGGGCCACTAACCAGACCAGGGAGGTATTCATAAAAAAGATGCTGGCATCCGTCGCAATAGGTCCAAATAGGGAATATGTTGAACCGCATATAATCGATCAGCCCTCTGGCAGAATCACCGGCGCTTTTTTGTCCCTCTGTCAACGAGAAAAAATCACTTTCAAAAGCAAGTACGTCAAATCCTTTTTTTTCATGGAGGTATTTGATCAATCGGGTTTTGGCGAGAAAGGTAGCCGCATCACCATGATCCTGCTCCCCAAGGAAAACCACCCGACGGTTTCCGATGGCATCACCGATTGGTTCCAGGTCATTGTATTGGGTATCCTGGGGTGAAATACTTCTTACCGGCAAGGCATGTTCCCGAATGTCGTTTAGGATGTTTGACTGGCCCTGGGAAAGATAAGGGATGGTCAATATAACAAGTAACTGGAATAAATGACGGATAATGGTCATGGACATCGGCTTCGGTTTAATTTTATGGGTCGGCGCGATCACACATCTTCCTCCCGGTAAGATATTACCAACTTTTCGATCCTTGCTTCCACCTTGCGGATGGTAACACCAGCCTTTTCCAACATCAGGCGTGAGGCTTTGAATACATCGGTGCCTTTGTATTTATCGGATAGAAAAATGACTTCTTTGATCCCGGCCTGTATGATGGCTTTTGAACATTCATTACAAGGAAATAAACCGGTATAGATCCGGCAGCCATGCAGGTCAATGCCAATGTTATTAAGAATCGCGTTTAATTCAGCATGGCAGACATACGGGTATTTTGTTTCCAGGAACCCTCCTTCTTTTTGCCAGGGGAATTCATTGTCGTCACATCCAATGGGCAGACCGTTATACCCGGCCCCAACGATCTTATTTTGCGGATTAACGATACAGGCCCCCACCTGGGTGCTGGGGTCTTTGCTCCGGCGAGCGGAGAGCAAGGCCACTCCCATAAAATATTCATCCCAGGAGATATAGTCAGTTCTTTTTTTCAAGGCAAATAGGATTGATCGGTTTTGGAAAAATAACAATAACGAATTTAGATGAATTATCTTTATCGTACCATGGATTCGCTGACCCATATTGCCATTGGCGCTTGCATGGGCGAACTGTTTGCCGGGAAAAAAATTGGAAGGCGGGCCATGTTCCTGGGGGCTGTGGCCCAAAGTGTGCCGGATATTGATTTTCTGGCCTCTTTTTGGTTAGATACCTCCGAAAACCTGCTGGCTCACCGGGGGTTTACCCATTCCATCGTTTTTGCTTTTTTGATCAGTCCTGTTTTAGGATTATTGGCCGAGCGGTGGCGAAGGCCACATGATATAACCTGGGCCCGGTGGACCATTTTCTTTTTGGCCCAATCCCTGATCCATCTCCTGATTGATGGCATGAATGCCTATGGGGTTGGCTGGTTTGAACCCTTTAGTCATTACCGGGTTTCTTACAACTGGATATTTGTTGCCGACCCCCTTTATTCCCTCTGGCCCGGTATCGCCGTATTGGCCCTGCTATTCCTTCCTAAAAAAGACCCGCGTCGCCGAAAATGGGCCTGGTTTGGTATGTTCCTTAGCACCATCTACCTGGGTCTTTGCGGGTTTAATAAATATTCAATTGATAAAGAAGTAAGAATGTCCTTTCGTGACCAAGGTATTCAGCCCAAAGACTATTTTACCACCCCTACACCTCTTAACAACCTGCTTTGGTATGTCGTCGCTTCTACCGACTCTGGTTACCAGGTAGGCTACCGTTCTGTGTTTGACAGGTCCCGCCAGGTTGACCTGCATTTTGTACCCCGGCAGGAACATTTGCTGGAACCGGTCAAGGATCTTGAAGACCTTCAGCGATTGCTCCGGTTTTCCAAAGGGTTCTATGCCATTGAAAACAGGCATGACACCCTAGTGTTCAATGATCTTCGTTTTGGGCAAATGGCCGGATGGATGAATCCCCAAGCGCCTTTTGTGTTTTACTATTATTTACAACACCCCGATGAAAATGAACTGGTGGTACAACGAGGGAGGTTTGCCGGTTGGAACAAAGAGACAACCCTTTCTTTATGGCGCAGGATGAGAGGCCTGGAATAGTTGCCTGACAAAGAATCTCCCGTTACAACCGGTCCATAATTATTCTTGTCTGAAGTAAAACGTAAACAGGTTCAGCACATTATTGATGAACCGGTAACAGGTCCGTTGCCAAAATCGTTTTAGCCAGGTGGTGTGGGCCTCATAGTTCTCGAGGGTGATACGTTGGCAATCCTTCTCGATAAGCTGGTCCAGTGTTTTTTTTGTGGATAGGGCAAACCCAGGGTTTTCTACTTCGATATTTAGTTCCAGGCTGGCATAGGCACTTATGTTGTTTACATTATACGACCCGATGGTGGACCAGGTACCATCAGATATTGAAACCTTAGCGTGTAAAATGGTGCGTTGGTATTCGTACACCTCAATGTTATTTTTCAGCAACCATCTGTATAGGTATCGTTCCGCGTGTTTAGCAATCATGATATCTGATACCCCGGCCAATACCACCCTTACTTTTACCCCACGGCGGGTAGCCTGCGCCAGTTTACGCCGGTACAACCTCCCTGGCAGAAAATAACTGCACATGATCGTTATCTCCTTTTCGGCCCCGTTGAACTGATGGAGATAGGCGCCCCAAATTTCCATTTTCCGTTTGACCCAGTCATTCCTGATGACTCGGGCCAGTGTTCTTTCCGCTTCGGGTATGGTATCGGCAAAGTCCACCCATGTTTTTTCTGGAGTTTTCACCCATTCTTTCTTTTGCCCCCACAATTCCTGGCAAACCATTTCAAGGGAATGGGCCACTTCGCCTTCTACATAAACAGCCATATCGAGCCAGGCCGGATCGTCGGGCAGATCATTATACCGGTCACATACATTGATTCCCCCCACCAGGGCGTAGCAGGAGTCGGCTACGGCCACCTTGTGGTGAAGCCTTCGGCCAAAATAGAACCGCTTGCTGCGCAACAGGGGTTCAAACCATTTAAACCGGATCCCGCAATCACGCATTTGCTGGATGGCTTTTCGATGAAGACTTTGCGAAGCATAACCATCCAGATGGACAAAAACAGCCACTCCCCGTTGAGCGGCGGCACAAAGGGCGTTGATCACATCCTGTCCGGTATCATCATCTAAAAAAATATAGAATTGAAGATAGAGTGTGAGGCGGGCCCTGGTTATTAATAAGTGGAGTTCGTCAAAGTATGGTTTTCCCCCGGAAACGAGTCTTACCCGGTTCTTTTCTAATAATTTTCTTCGTCCGGTTTTTTTGGGCTTGCTCAAGGGGATATTAGCATTATGAATGATGCGAACCTTACCATACGGGTATCAAATTACAACCCTATTGGTAATAATCCATAATTAATAATCGGAAAGAAACCTTTTACCGGGTCACAAATCGGTATCCGATGCCGTGAATGGTTTCTATGTGGATGTTATTCTGGGTGCCCAGATATTTACGCAATTTGGTGACAAAAACATCCATGCTGCGACCCAGGAAGAAATCGCTTTTACCCCAAACATTGGTCAGCACATCCTCGCGTTTCAATACCTTGTTTGGGTGCAGGCAAAAGAAGGTCAGCAGGTCGGCTTCCCGCTGGGTGAGGAGTTTTATCCCTTCATCCCCGATAAGTTTTAATTCGGAAGGCACATAGCGTAAATCACCCAGTCTGAATTCGGGTGGTGCATCTTTAAGCAGCATTTTATTTCGGCGGATAAAGACCTGCATGCGCATCAGTAATTCCCGGATATGAAAGGGTTTGGTGATAAAATCATCGGCCCCGGTATTAAATCCCGTAAGCCGGTCTTCTTCCATTGACCGGGCGCTGATAAAAAGGATCGGCACCACATCACTTTTCTGCCGGATCTTTTTAGCCAGGGAAAAACCATCCCGTTGGGGCATGTTAATGTCCAGCAGGCATATATCTGGATTTGACCTGGTGAAATGATCCCAGGCTTCTTCTCCATCGGCACAGGTATGTACTTCATAGCCGGCTTCTTCCAGATTGTCCTTGATCACAAAGGCCAACTGGGTATCGTCCTCCGCTAAAAGCACCCGTGTTTTTCTCATAACTCCTTGTTTTTTGCCAGGGGCAAGGTTATGGTAAAACAACTTCCCTTGCCAGGTTCACTTTGCACATCAATGGAGCCTTTATGGGCATCCACGATCATCTTTACAAAACTGAGGCCAATTCCCAAACCCTCGGCCGCATGGGCTTCCCCGGTGTTAATCCGGTAAAATTTACGAAAAATCTTCTTTCGTTGCTTACGGTTCATGCCAATGCCATTGTCCTTCACCGTCAGTTGGTAGCGGTTATTCAGTACCCGCCCGGTTATGGAGATCACCGGTTTGGGCGAATACTTCAGCGCATTGTCAATAAGGTTTGCCACTACCGTAAACAAGTAATGGGCATCACCCATCAGTCTTTGCTGTGGCGCGGGGAAATCAAGCCCGATGGTGGCCTGTTTTTTTTCAATCAGGGGCCGGAAGCTGGCCACGGCTTCTTGTGTGAGGGTCTCCATTTCCACTTGTTCGGATTTCAGGGACAGCGATCTGGAATCACTGGAGGCGAGGGTAACGAGTCTTTCCAATTGTTTCCCCAGGTTTTTGGTTTGCTGGGATACGATACCGGCATAGATTGACAGTTTTTCCGGCTGCCGGGCAATTTCCGGTTTGCTCAGTACATCCGAAGCCAGGGTCAGCACGGATACCGGGGTTTTAAATTCATGGGTAAACTGATGAATAAAATCCCGTTGCACTTCCTGCAGAAACCGTTGCCTGAATATATGATAAACCCCCAGACTAAAGAGGATGATGATGACCAGGAGGGCAATGATGGAAAAGACCCAGAAATCCAATTGCAGCAGCACGTATTTGTTTCGTTTGGGAAAATACAGGGCCAGGTGGTCTTCGTTGGAAACCGTCACGGGATGCTCTTCAATCGTTTGGTAGGAGGAATTGGCCGAAGGAATTACCAGTTCGGTTTTGTTTTTCCTTTCGCGGGCCTGGTAAAGGTAAACGCCACAAAGGGTGTACACCTGCTGTATAGCCAGTTGCTCCCTGATTACTTTTAAAAGTTGGGTACTATCTGGAAAATGGCTGATCCTCAGGGTATAAATAAAGGGCCCCGGATGGTGAACCAGATTGCTCAGGTGGCCCGATGTTTTAAAGACTGTATCGCCTACCTCGCGATAATACCCTTCAATGACATGCATCACTTTTGTATTGAATGCCCGTTGCTCCAGTTCATACACCTTCTTTAACCAGAATACCTGGATGACCAGAATGGTGCCAATCAGTACTGAGGCCAGTACCACGGCAGTCCGCAAAGTGATGGAACGTAGCGCCATGTTAAGTTTCAAACTGTCAGGCCTTAAAATTAGGAAAATGAGCGCCAAGGCTTCATTTTTTAATAATATGAGAAAAGGAGGGATTTAATAACTTGCCACAAACCCACAACATGAGAAAGACCCTTGTAATGATCGCCCTGCTGGTTTCCATGGCAGCTTTGGCCCAGGAGCCCCATTCCCATGCCCTTGGACGTGTGATCAAGTTTCCGGATATCCCTGGGTACAAAACCCTCAAGTGCGATTTGCATCAGCATACGGTATTTTCCGATGGGTCTGTTTGGCCCGATATCCGGGTTATGGAAGCCCTGATGGACGGACTGGATGCGATTTCCCTTACGGAACACCTCGAATACCAGCCCCACAAGGCCGATATTCCGCACCCTGACAGGAACCGCTCCTATGATATCGCCATCAAGGAAGCTAAATCGCATGACCTCATTGTGATCCGGGGTTCTGAAATCACCCGGAAAATGCCACCGGGTCATAGCAATGCCGTTTTTATAACCGATGCCAATAAGCTTTTGATCGATGACTCGATAGGTGTATTCAGGGAAGCCCGTAAACAAGGGGCCTTTATATTCTGGAACCATCCCAACTGGATCAGTCAGCGGCACGACGGGATAGCGACCCTTACAGATATGCATAAATATTTGATCAAAGAAAAATTGCTGGATGGGATTGAGGTTGTTAATGACCAAACCTATTCCGATGAAGCCCTTCAGATCGCTCTGGATAATAACCTGACCATTATGGGAACTTCTGATATCCACAAACTGGTGGACTGGGATTTTAAAGTCCATAAAGGGGGGCACCGCCCCATCACCCTTGTTTTTGCCGAAACAAGAGATGAAGAAGGAATAAAGAAGGGGTTGATGAACCGCAGGACGGTGGTCTATTACCACGACCTACTTATTGGACGGGATGAATTCCTGGTACCCCTGATCCAGTCCTCTCTATCCATAAAGAGCGCGAATTATATTGGCAAATCAGAAGTGCTTGAACTGGTGATCAGCAATAACAGCAGCGTGGAATTTACGCTTCAGAACAAGAGCGGGTACACCTTGCACAACAATAGCGACCTGGTCACCATCAAACCAGGGGATGACAATATTCTCCAGGTAAAGACCAAAACCAGGTTAACCGGAATTGATATGGAGTTTGATGTCCTGAACGGGGTTAATGCCCCCGGTAAACATCCCCGGATAAAACTGACGGGGGTTGTAAAATAAGCACGGAGTTTGGCTAACAGGTGTTCGTAAATCTGCCGGGAAACTGTATATTTGTGCGCTTAAAAGAAAACAGAAACGCATGCATTTTCAATTGAACGAAGAACATCTGATGATTCAACAGGCGGCCCGTGATTTTGCCCGGAACGAGTGTCTTCCCGGGGTTATTGAGCGGGATGAGAAACAACAGTTTCCGCGGGAGCAGATAATGAAGTTGGCAGAACTGGGTTTTATGGGGATGATGGTAAAGCCTGAGTATGGCGGCGCCGGAATGGATACCATCAGTTATGTTCTGGCGATGGAAGAGATCAGTAAGATCGATGCCAGCGTAAGTGTGTGTATGAGTGTGAACAATAGCCTGGTTTGTTATGGCCTTCAGGAATTTGGTTCGGAAGAACAAAAGCAAAAATACCTCACACCCTTGGCCCAGGGCAAAAAAGACGGAGACCTGTATATCGGGGCTTTTTTGTTGAGTGAACCCGAGGCGGGGAGTGATGCCACTTCGCAGCGGACCACAGCCGAAGACAAGGGCGATCATTATTTACTGAATGGCACCAAGAATTGGATCACCAATGGCAGCAGCGCTTCCGTTTATCTGGTAATGGCGCAAACAGATCCTTCCAAGGGTTCAAGGGGTATCAATACATTTATTGTGGAGAAGAACTGGCCCGGTGTTACAGTAGCAGCCAAAGAAAACAAACTCGGGATCCGGGGCTCGGATACCCATACCATCATGTTCACCGATGTGAAAGTACCCAAGGAGAACAGGGTAGGGGCCGATGGTTTTGGGTTCACATTTGCGATGAAGACCCTGGCTGGTGGGCGTATCGGTATTGCCTCCCAGGCGCTGGGTATTGCCAGTGGAGCGTATGAACTGGCCCTTAAATATTCAAAGGAAAGAAAGGCCTTTGGCACGGAGATCATGAACCATCAGGCCATTGCCTTTAAACTGGCCGATATGGCAACCCGTATCGAAGCCTCCCGCCTGCTTTGCCTCAAAGCTGCCTGGGAAAAGGATAATAAGATCGACTATACACTCAGTTCCTCCATGGCCAAAGTGTACTCTTCCGAAACAGCCATGTGGACAGCCGTGGAGGCCGTTCAGATCCATGGTGGATACGGATTTGTAAAGGAATACCATGTGGAAAGGCTGCTTCGCGATGCTAAGATCACCCAGATCTATGAAGGCACCAGCGAAGTACAACGGATTGTTATCAGCCGGAGCATCCTGAAGTAAATAGCAACCGGTGATTCCCTATTTTCGTGGAATGATTGATACCGGGAACTACCAGCATTTAATCAAGGAATTATCCAATAAAGCTACACTGGTGGCTGTTTCCAAAACAAAACCGGTGGAGGATATTATCGCCCTTTATGAGCTTGGACAGCGCGATTTTGGCGAAAATTATGTTCAGG
>JAYRZH010000091.1:0-12719 GCA_041916555.1 Chitinophagaceae bacterium
AAAATGGTGGCCGCCATCTTGGGGCGGTTTAAATGCGCCCTGGTATTCAGGTCACCAAAATAATGGGCACCCCCTACCCCAATACCAAACTCCCCTTCCTGGGTGATACCCTGGGGCTGGGCCAAACTAAATAAAGGGAAGAAGATCAATACCGTCCAAACCGTTTTCCGTAAAATCATAACTGCAAAATAAGGCTTACAGGGTGGAAAACGAAAAAAAGGAGGAAGGATTGTACCATCGGCTCCGAAGACAAAAGATTAACATTTTTCAGCAACTAAGCGGATCAAAACATCGCCTAATTCCGCTTGTCAAGCCCCCAGGTGAGCTTATTATGCAGGGTCTGCAGGAAGTTGTTTTCATTCAGCCTCACCAACTTAAGTTCAAAAGCCTCCTTTCGTACCGCCAGTTGTACATTTTTGTTTACAATCTCCCGCCTGGAATCCATAGCGCAGATTACCTGATCTGACCGGCTCTCAATTTCAAAAGAAATAATATGCGAATCGGGTACCACCAGCGAGCGTACATTCAGGTTATGTGGCGCTACCGGGGTGATCAAAAAACTACCCGAATCAGGAAACACAATGGGGCCATTACAACTTAGTGAATACCCGGTTGAACCCGTTGGCGTAGCCACGATCAACCCATCACACCAATACGTATTCAAAAACTCCCCATTCAGGTAGGTATGCACCTTGATCATGGGGGCGGTATCGCGCTTGTGTATGGCAAACTCGTTTAACGCAAACGGAGAATGGCCAAACAATGGCATATCGGAATCGAGGTGGATCAGGGTGCGGTTCTCCACCACATAGGTCCCTTTGATCAACGATTTCACCGCGGTTTCCAATTCCTCCTTACCGATAGATGCCAGGAAACCCAGCCTGCCAAAATTGATGCCCACCACCGGAATCATCCGGTCCTGTACCAGGGTAAGCGTATCCAGCAAAGTGCCATCGCCACCCAGGCTCACCACAAAATCTATTTCCTCATGTAAATCGGATGGCAGGTAAAAAGTACTGGTATTGTCGGGAAGATGTATCCTATCGCGTATCTGTTCAAAAAAAGGAAGAAACACCATGGGGGCGATCTGATGCCGCTGGAGTTCATCAAAGAAACCCTGCACATTTTTTCGCTGTTCCTCTTCCATCACCCGGCTGTAAACGGCAACTTTCAAGAGTATGATGTTTTACTTAATAGTACGACTTACGGTGTAAATATAGAGCGTTTTGCCCTAACTGGTTGAAGCTCCATTCAAACCGCATGATAAAATCATAAAAGGTTACGATATCAATACCAAAGCCTCCGGAATATAGCATCTTATTGCTCAGGACACTGGTTCCCGGAATCGGGTTGTGTACATACCCCATATTTGTATAGATCTTGGCATATACCTTAACGGGGATTGGATGAATGGCCAGGTTCTTCACCGGTGGTACATTGATCTGAAAACCGAGCAGTTGTTTGGTGATAGTTCCTTTTAAATATCCGGCAGCCACTCCATCCACTACAAAATACTCATATCCCTGCATAAAGAAATCACCATATCCCAGCAATCGCTGGTTGTAATAAGATTGTTTAAAGGGCAATTTAAGAGTGCCCGCGGCTCGCAAACCCAACCAGGTCTTTCGGGCTATCGGCCAATTGCCCCCTACCTTGCCCGTTGCTTCCCACAAATTGACTGACTGATTTAACCCTCGCTTTAGCAGGAATACCTCGGCATGATATCCCTTTAGCGGATAGGGTATAAAATCAACATCAAAATAGGTAAGTCCATAATACAGGTCAAGCCAACGCAAACGCGTCCTTTCCCCTGCAAGATAATTCGGGTTTAGCTTGGCTACAGTATCCACTACCCGCTCACTGTTCCAGGCAATGCCAAAACGGTGCCTTGCCTTAATGGCCCGGCGATAGGTTAGCTCGGCATTAAAATTCATAAACGACCGGACATAATTGGATTCGTCCTTGAAAAAAACCTGCTTATCCAGATCCGTGGCATAGTTTACTTCCCGGTTACGCCCCATATTGATGCCGGCCTTCATCCCCCACTTCATGCTCCGGTCAATATACAACCGGTCATAACTCACCGAAACTCGCTTGGTATATCCATTCACCAGCCATACGTTGAGCTTGTCGTTCCTGCCCGTTGTATTGTTATATATTACCTTAAGTCCATAGTCCACCCGGTTTAACTGCCCCTTTTGTTCAATCAACCACTGATTGATGTTTCGGTCAACCGGTTTGAAATAAGGGAGAGGAAACAAATACCATCGTTCCTTTACTTCCACTGAGATATCCACCTCATAGCCCTCAAATCGTTTCAGGGCCACGATCGCTTCATGAAACAGGGTGGTATTCATCAACTGTCTGCGGGCATCCTCAAATTTGGCTACAAGCTCCTGCAATTGGTATTCTTCATTTACTTTAAATGGCAGTTCACGCAGGATGATATTCTCCTTGGTCTTGTTATTTCCTGTGATGATGATCTGTCTAACGTGAAATGGCCTCACAAGCGCTGGCATGGCCGCCCCGGAAGAATCAGGTATGGGAAATTGATTGGAGAGGTTCTCCCTGACACCGGCATCGGTACCACCACCCACCTGTGCCTTGAGCAAGCAGCATGGGCCAAACACCAGCAAGATTCCTATCACATATTTTCCCGGGCACTGCATGCTTGATTACTTACATAAGCTCCGAAATTAAGGGTATTATGTTTCCGGGGAAAGTAAAGTTTAAACCTGGTCCTGTTAAAGTTTTAGGTAATGCATCAGGTTCTCATAATTGCTCCGCAGTTCATTCTCATAATATTCCTCCCCAAAAGCATATCGTACGGTATAATCATAGCGTTGGAGCGTAGCCACCACATCAGAAACTTCCATCTTGTTGATCTTGAAAGTAACCTGCATCAGACCGGTACTTGTATCGGTATAGGTATTGAGTTGGGTGATTTGGGCGTCGTTTGATTCCACCAGCCGGCTGATCTCACTGAATGAATAGGCGCGGGGTTCCATTTCAACCACGATCAGTGCCCCGGGGTCCTTCACATTCATGAATTCAGAAGCCTGTCGTATCAGTTCCCGGTAACTGACCGCTCCGGCCAGTTCACCCGTTGGATGTACCACAGGCACCACCGTAAGCCGGCCTTCCGCGGCAATATGAAGGGCTTTCAGAAAATGGTCATCGGGAGCCACTTTTACCTGCGCATATACTTCCCGCAGGTCCTGCAATTCCATCGTATCATCCGGTGCCTGCAGCAGGTCCTCTTCGCTTACCAGGCCAATATATTGTCCGTCTTTTTCAATGGGGAGGTGGGCGACGTGATTGTCGCTCATCAATTGCAGGGCGTCAAACACTTTATCCTGCAAGTGAAGAACGGGAAGTACAGCAGATATCAGGTCCCGTGTTAACATGGATAGCGGCTTTACTTAATCAGACAGAATTGCTCAGGCAACTGTTGCAGGCTGATTGAGTTTTTTCAAAAATTTATGCAATATCGCATTGAACTCCTGCGGCACTTCCATCATGGGGGCATGACCGCATTTATCAATAAAATGCAATTCGCTGTTTGGGATCAACCGGTTAAACTCGCGGGCTACAAAAGGAGGAGTGATCGTGTCATTATTTCCCCAGATCAGCAAAGTCGGTTGTTTAATCTGGTTAAGTTCCTCCCCCAGGTTGTTCCGGATGGCACTCTTGGCCAAGGCTATGATCTTGATGACCTTAATGCGGTTATTGGTGATCGAATAAACCTCATCCACCAATTCCTTGGTGGCAGTTTTTGGATCATAAAAGGTCAGTTCCGTCTTATTTTTAATGTATTCGTAGTCTCCCCGCTTGGGATAGGAGTCGCCCATCCCATTCTCAAATAGCCCCGAACTACCGGTCAGTATCAACGATTTTATCCGCTCAGGGTGCTTGAGGATATGAACCAGGGCCACATGGCCTCCCAGTGAGTTGCCCAGCAGGTGAACATGCTGGTAGTTCATCCTTTCCAGAAACTTATGGACATATTTGGCCAGCCCGCCCACCGAAGTGTGCAGGATATCCAGGTCAAACAAGGGGAGCATGGGAACCACTACCTTATAATGGTGTTGCCTAAAATAATCGATCAGGTCACTGAAATTGCTCAACGCGCCAAAAAGCCCGTGGAGCAAGACCAGGGTTTCGCCTTCCCCTTCCTCAACATAGCGGAACTTATCTACTTGTTTTACTTCGAAATCCATGCCTGGGACAGAACCTTTAATTTTTGCTAAAATAACTGATTTACAGCAAATATCTAAAGTTTGTAGCTTGCCTGGGTTTTTTTATTGGGCCTGAGGAATCTGTCGGGAAACCCCTCCAAAAAAGGTTTTTAACTCTTCAAACATGTCGCGGAACCAGGGGATGGCGCGACCTAATAATTCCATGATCCCAGGTGCCAATGGGGCAATCCGTTCATAGGTTACCGACGCACGGATGGTCTCCTGCTTTAGCAAACCCAATTCCGTGGCGTAAAACAAAAAAATACTATACAGCAAGAGATAAAATAAAACATTGAACACTATCCCGCCGATCCGGTTTAACCAACCCAGCATCATGGATTCCATGGCCGTTTGGATCAGCTTTCCTACCATATTGATCAGGATTACCACGACCACCAATACCACGAGAAACGCGATAAAAGGCAACCATTTCTCCGAAATCTCTACCGTTTCACCAATATACCCTGCCACCACCGCGGAGAGTTTAATGGCGGCGGCCAACCCTATCACCAGGGCCAACACGGAGAAAACAGACACAATCAGCCCCCGCCTGTAGCCTTTCACTACGGCAATCACTAATAATACGGCTAATATCAGATCGATGATCATGTGCTTAATAACTCTTTCACCAGGGCTGAAATGGTTTTACCATCCGCTTTCCCGGCGAGTTTTTTGGTAGCCACGCCCATCACTTTGCCCATATCGGCCGGCGTACTGGCCCCGGTTTCCCCGATGATCTCCTTTAAAGCCGCTTTAATTTCTTCGGCACTGAGTTGCTTTGGTAAAAACCGTTCTATCACCGCGATTTCCTCTTCCTCCTTCTTTGCCAGGTCATCCCGCTTTTGTTGCTGAAAGATTTCCAGGGAGTCTTTGCGTGACTTTACCAGTTTCTGCAACAATTTTATTTCATCCTCCTCTTTCAATTCACCACCGGCACCCTCACTTGTTTTTGCCAGCAGGATAGCTGCCTTGATCGCGCGTAAACTTCTCAACGCGGCTTCATTCTTCGATTTCATGGCCTCCTTCATTTCTGCCATGATGGATTGCTCTAAACTCATATTAAATGGTTTGTTTCTCGCAGTGTACCCTGCAAGAATCTGATTTTATGCTTTATTTTCCTCCATCTGCTTTTCGCGGAATTTTTTATAGAAATGCTGCGCAAACTGTTTCATTTCCGCAACCATTTCAGTGTGTTTGGTGGCCCGGTCATAGGTATCCGCCATGGTTACCATGGTTTGGTAAAAAAAGTCGGCCATCTCATCCACCATCATTTCCTTGGTCCAAAGGTCGATTCTCAGCGCTGTTTTTTCCGCACCATCCCAAAAGGATAACATCAGCGCCTTGGCTTTCTGTCCCTGCTCTGCACTGCTATCCGAGGCATTCCAGGTGATCGATTCGGGTACTTTTTGCGCATCGAGCTGTACCTCGATGTTGATCGTTGATTTATGCATGTAAATGTGGATTGTCGTTTAAAAGTGAACAGCAAATTTAACTCAAATCACCCAATCACCGTTTCCAATTGCCCGCGCAGGTCCTCCCATTGAATGACCGGATTTGAATCTCCCCCGGCAGGGGTAACCGGCCATCTTCCCTCACTGGTGTACATACGGTTCATCGCTTCCCCAAGGGCTTGTTCGCGCGATGTATCCGTTTCTGAAAAGGCACAGGAAAATGGAAGCGGGTGTGGGCCTATCACCGGGATATTATGCATGGCCGCCAGCGATCCAATGAATACATAAGCCGGGGTAAACGCATCCAGGATGATGGAAAATGCCCCGGCCACCAGGGCCTCCCTGTCAAAGGAATCATCATCCTCGATCAACTCCACGTCATCCCGGTATTTGTAAGATTGGAACCTGACCTTGTCGGCCATGGGCCCGGCCTCATCGGCCAAAACCACCAGCTTGTAACTACTCTGGTTCCATTTCTTAAAGATCGAAAAACCGCGTAGCACCGTCGTAAGGTCGGGTACGGTCCGGCTATCCGGGAAATAAACAAAATAGGGCCTGCCCTGGGTAAACCTGCCCCGGATCTGGTCAAAAACCCCGTCTTCAATCACCCGGCCCTGGCCCAGGTCTGGCCTACCCTTAAGAATTATACCCTGGCCTGACTGATCATGCCCCAGGGTCTTTTTTGGGATGGACGTTCTTATCGGTGAGGGGGCAAAAGAGAGTAAAATATCTGATTTAAACGACTTGATCCTTCGTGGCAACCGGATCCAGTTTTCCAGCAGGTCGGGTCCTTTGCAAGTATGCAAAATGGCCCCTTCTGTTAATCTATCTTTTTCATTTTCAGGCAATAGTAATAGAAATGACCAGTCGGGGAAGGCTCTTACAAACTGTTTTGACCATTCCCACTCAAGGACGCTGGCGGTCCGGGTTTGCCCGGGGTAGGGTCTCAGGTCAATCACAAGACGCATAATGGGGTTAAAATTAGGTCATTATAGGTTTATTGCGGTGAATATAGGGGAGTTTAGGGCGGTTTCTCGCGGCGGACGCTAAGAATAGGGCGGGCGCGGCGGCATACTCCTTTTCGAAAATAGGTAATCCGTTGCGATCGCCTTAATCCCTGCGTCCGCCGCGAGAAACCCCCAAACCTCCCCCCTGATTTCTTCCTAAGAAAATACCCTTAGGGGTAGATACCCACAAATCGTATTTGTTTCATCTTATATACATGATTTACTGAGAAATAAATAGAGCACTTATACAATTGATTCCCATGCCTGACGTTCCTACTTTTACGTTGTTGGTAAGTACTATTCTTAACCAAAACTCCGACCTATGAAACCTTTTTACACGAAGTCATTAGTGGCGATTTGTCTTGCAGTATTCGGGATCTTCCTCACTACAGGTTCAAAAGCTCAATGCCCCGGTGGATATACCCCCGGCGCCACCGCATACGACACCACGATCGCGTTTGGAACGGGTATTACTTCTACCCCGGTGTATTTTCCAAAGTTCGATCCCCAGAACGGGACCGTTAGTTGCGTTCGTCTCTGTATCACCATCACCGGTGTGATCGATACCCTGGCGATCGAAAACTTTTCGTTTGCCCCGCAAACAGCCAACTTTCAGTACGACCGTACCGACCAGTTGACCGGGCCCGGTTTAGGTTCACCGTTATCAAACACCATTTCCGCCAACTATGGCCCCTATGCCCTGGCTCCCAATAACAGCGTATTTGGGTCTGGCCCTGATTTCACCAGTCTTAGCCATGATACGGTATTGAACAAACAACTCTGTCGGGTAATCACCGACACTTCAACGATCAATACCTTCTATGGCACAGACAGCATGGTGTACAACTACAACATCTCTGTATCTGCCAATGCCACAGTAACAGGCGGAAGCAGTTTTGTTTTTGTATTAACATCCGCCCTGGTGAATTTCCATTTTGAATACTGTTATTGCCCTCCGCTAATCCTTCCCAATTGGACATTTAACATCAATGCCAACAAGATTGATGCGCAAACAGCCGGTATCACCTGGGCACAACCCAATCTCGCTGATGAAAATTATTCGTATGAAGTGGAAGTAAGCCCTGATGGCAACCGCTTCTACACCGAAAAGACCATGACAAAGGAAGAGTTTCAGGGAGATGGATTGTTTCACTATAATTATCATACCAGCTCCAATCAGCAAACAAACTACTATTTCCGCGTCAAGATCAAATTCGCCAACGGATCGTACCGCTATAGCCAAACCAAGACCGTACAACTCGGTACCCTGAAAGGTATTTTTACGGTATTCCCCAACCCTTCAAAAGGGATTGTTGGTATCAAATTTGATGGTAATAATGCTGCAACCTGGAATATTCAGATCGTCAATATAAACGGTCAAACGATTTATAATGGGAAAGTAGAAGTAGCCGGACCAACTTACAAACAACTCACCACATTGAGTGACGGTATGTATTGGTTAAGGTTAACAGACAATACGGGCCAACTGTCCGGAGTCAATCAACTTCTCATTGTTAAATGACCTCTTAGGTGGAAGAGGATGGTGGCTTGTAAAAGGGGCCTTGGTTCGGGGCCCCTTTCTTTTTAAATCCTTACATTTGTAGTCATGGAATACAACACCACCCGCAACCATCTCGGAATGCGTGAATACGGCCGGCACATTCAGAAAATGGTCGAGCACCTGCTCTCCATCGAGGACAAAGAGCGCCGTCAGCGCAATGCCTATGCGGTTATCGAACTGATGGGTTTTCTAAACCCCCACCTGCGTAACGTAGAAGATTTTCGTCATAAACTCTGGGATCATCTCTTCCTTATATCCGATTTTAAACTGGATGTAGAATCCCCCTATCCGATCCCTACCAAAGAAACGCTCAAGAGCCGGCCCGCTCCGCTCCCCTATCCCGATCGTCACCCCCGTCTTTACCACCTGGGTAAAAACCTGGAGATCGTGATCGATAAGGCCCTGGCCGAAACAGACCCCGATAAAAGACAGGGTTTTGCCAATGCCATCGCCTACTATATGAAACTGGCCTATAACAACTGGCACAAAGAAATGGTGCATGATGATGCCATTCAATCTGAATTAACCAGCATCACCGACGGCCAACTTGAATTCACCAATACCCCAAGCGTAAAACAGTTCCGCCCTCAACAGGAGCAACGCGACCGTGGCAGCTACAATAAGAACCGAGGAAAGTTCCAGCAACGCGGACGCAACAATGGCGGTGGAGGCGGAGGTAAATTCAAAAAGAAAAGATTCTGATCCTTTCTCAATAATTCTCTCCCATGCACAGTTTTGAGGTCATCGGCGGAAAAAAACTGCAGGGAACCATCATTCCCCAGGGCGCCAAAAACGAGGCCCTGCAGATCATCAGCGCCGTTCTCCTGACACCAGAAACGGTTACCATCCACAATATCCCCGATATCCTGGATGTCAACCTGCTGATCGAACTTCTCGGGGAAATGAAAGTAAAGATCGACCGCCCCGACAGACATACCTGTCATTTCAAGGCGGATGACGTTGATATAGATTATCTCCACAGCGAGACCTTCAAAAAGAAAAGCGGCAGGCTCCGCGGATCGGTGATGCTGGCCGGACCCATGCTGGCCAGATACCGCAAAGCCTTTATTCCCAAACCCGGTGGTGATAAGATCGGTCGAAGAAGACTTGATACCCATATCATCGCCTTTCAGCAATTGGGCGCCTCCTTTGACTACCACCCCGAAGACGGGTTCTTTCACCTGGAAGCCCCACAACTGCGTGGAATAAACCTGCTATTGGATGAACCCTCGGTTACCGGTACCGCCAATATCATTATGGCCGCCAGCATGGCGGTTGGCACCACCACCATTTATAACGCGGCCTGCGAACCCTATATCCAGCAGCTTTGCCGCATGCTCAACAGCATGGGGGCCCGTATAAGCGGCGTGGGAAGCAACCTGCTGGTCATTGAAGGCGTGACCGCCCTGGGTGGAACAGAACACCGCATGCTCCCCGATATGATCGAAGTGGGCTCCTTTATCGGTCTGGCCGCCATGACCCAAAGCAGCATCACCATACAGGGTGCCGGAATCGAACACCTGGGCATCATCCCCGAAAAATTCAAACAACTGGGTATCCAGATGGATTTCCAGGGCGATAACATCCATATCCCCTCACAGGAAATTTATGAGGTTCAACGCTATCTCGATGGCGGGGTCCTCACCATCTATGACCACCCCTGGCCGGGATTTACCCCCGACCTGCTGAGTATTGTTTTGGTAACCGCCATCCAGGCACGGGGCAGCGTGCTCATCCACCAGAAAATGTTTGAGAGCCGCCTGTTCTTTGTCGATAAACTCATCGATATGGGCGCCCAGATCATCCTTTGTGATCCGCATCGTGCCGTGGTCATCGGTCTCGAACGCGAACAAAAACTCAGGGGCATCACGATGAGCAGTCCCGATATCCGGGCCGGTGTGTCGCTTTTGATCGCCGCCCTCAGTGCAGAAGGTAAAAGTGTGATACAAAATATCGAACAGATTGACAGAGGGTATCAGCATATTGATGAGCGTCTGCGCAACCTCGGCGCGAATATTAGGAGAATAGGGAATTAGGTTCACTGAAGTGTGTGTAATTCACCTGTTCTCTGCGGTAAATTCATCAGAGTATCCCAAGTTTCCCTACCTTTATACCCCCACTATTCTACGAAATCACACACTCTGTCAGTAGCCTTCACTTCAAACCAAAACACATGAAAAAGTGTATCCTCTTGCTTCTCTTTACCGGGATCGCAGGCCTGTGGGCAGTTCCTACCGAAGCGCAATTATTAAAAAAACTGAAGGAAAAAGCCGAGAAAAAGATCCTGGGAGAAACAGATAAGAAACCCAGTACGGAAGAATCAAATTCCGGTGATAACAACCCCGCAGGTGGCGGAAATAGTGGTGGCGGCGGCAGACCCACCAACAAAGGCGGTGGCGGTCTGACCAATACCACGCCCCCCGATGTACTGCAACAGATAACCGATGCCGAAACCGCACATGCCGCGGGAAATTTCAGTGATGCCCGCTATTCCATTCAGCAGGCCCTGATCGGCGTGGAAATCCAATTGGGTCGTGAACTCCTAAAAGCCCTCCCCGATAAGATCCTTGATATGCCAGAAGACACCTTGCAGGATAAAGTGGTCAGCAACCAATGGGGTTGGTCAAACCTTACCATCCAGCGGGTTTATTATGATGGCAAAGAAAGACAGATGAGCATGTCCATTGGAAACAACTCGTTTTACTCAGGCTGGGTCAACCTCTATTTTGGAGGCACCTATACCCAGGCTGGCGCCAATGACCAGAATGTAAAACAGGTGCGGGTAAAAAATTACAAAGCCCTTATCCAATACGACGACAGCAAAGGCTATACCCTGATCGTACCCCTGGGACAATCCTCCATGATCGTATGGGATTGTATCAATTTCAAGGATGAAAACGAAGTGCTGAAAGCCGCTTCCCTATTTGACATCGATGACATCAAACGCCGGATGGGCGAACAATGATCACCAACCAAAACATCAAGCACATGAAAAAGATATTATTCCCCCTGTTTCTTCTCACTGCCCTGGTGTCCCTGGGCCAGACAGAAACGGATTTCAAAAAAGAGATCACCACGGCTAAAAAATCCTATAGCGCCAATAAACTGGAGGAAACCCATTTCGCCCTTCAGCAAGCCCTGAGCGAAATCGATATCACCATTGGCAAGGAAATCCTCAAAATGCTTCCTGCCAAAATGGGAGATGCCACCATCAATACAAAAGAGGACCATGTCACCAGTAACCTGGGTATGGTAGGCGCCACCGTTTCCCGCAGCTATGGCACACCCAATGAAAAAGTGAAGTTTGAACTGATCAGCAACTCACCCCTTGTATCCACCCTCAATGCCCTGCTCAATAATCCAATGGTAGGGGGGATGATGCGTGATGAGAACAGCAAAACCATCAAGGTACAGGGATATAAAGCCCGGATGGAAAGACAGGCCGGTGAAGCCGAAGGCGAATTCAATTACACCATTCAATTGCCCTTTGGCAATGCGTTGCTGACATTTACCGTGCACAAAACCACGGAAAGCGAAGCCACAAAACTAATGGAAAGCCTGCCTTTGCAGGCGATAGCCAAGCTGGTACAATAAGTTTGGTTTCTCGCAGCGAACGCGGAGAGTAAAAGAACGCAACGGCATTCTAATCATTGAGATCAAGGCTGCCGCAGCGTACCTCATTTCTTTGCGTTCGCCGCGAGAAATAAAAAGCCCATATTCCGTACAATCCATGCAATCATTAATTCCTGGTCTATCTTTGCCCCATGACCCCAGGAAAGATCATCATTATCGCCGCACCGTCTGGCGCCGGCAAAACCTCCATCACCAGGCACCTGCTAAAAACCTTCCCCGATAAACTGGCTTTTTCCGTTTCCGCCGCCACGCGCTCGCCAAGAAATAATGAGAAAAATGGCGTGGATTATTATTTCATGTCTGTAACCGATTTCCGGCACAAGATCGAGAACAATGAATTTGCCGAATGGGAAATGGTCTATGAAGGAAAATACTATGGTACACTGAAATCAGAGATCAACCGCATCTGGTCTGAAAAAAAAGCCCCCCTGCTGGATGTGGATGTCAAGGGTGGTATTCATATCCAGGACCAATACCCCGGGCAATGCCTCTCCCTGTTTATTGAACCCCCTTCTCTCGAAGAACTCCGCCGCCGGCTGGAGTCAAGAGGCACGGAAACCCCTGAATCCCTCGAAGCAAGGATCAACAAAGCGGGGTATGAAATGAGTTTCCGCCACCAGTTTGACCGGATCGTGGTAAACGACCAGTTGGAGCGGGCGTGTAAAGAGGCGGAGGAGTTGGTTTTCAATTTCTTAGGTTGATTTTACCGCAGAGAACAGGAGGACGCGGAGTTACGCAGAGATAATCTTAAAATATTTTATATCAAAAGCTAATAGCTATAATAATTTCTCTGAGTAACTAATAGGAAACTGGGTATATGCTGGATATA
>JAYRZH010000092.1:0-12542 GCA_041916555.1 Chitinophagaceae bacterium
TATGTCAGATAACAGGTAAGGTTCCGATGACCGGTCACAAGGTATCCCACTCAAATATCAAGACCAAGCGTCGTTTTCTGCCTAATTTGCAGACCAAGCGCTTCTTCCTGGCGGAAGAGGGCAAGTGGATCACCCTGAAGGTATCTGCTGATGGGCTTCGCACCATCAACAAAAGAGGACTTTTAAGCGTGGTGAAAGAACTGAGGTCAAAAGGACAGCACATTTAATCGAATCAAAGTAATAATAAACAATGGCAAAGAAAGGAAACCGTGTACAGGTAATTCTGGAATGCACCGAGCATAAGACCAGTGGTCAGCCCGGTACCAGCCGTTATATCACGGTAAAAAACAAAAAGAACAACCCGGAACGTCTGGAGTTGAAAAAGTACAACCCCATTCTGAAGAAAGTGACTGTTCACAAAGAAATCAAGTAAGAGACCTTTCAACTCATTAATATATGGCAAAAGCAGCAAAAACAGCGATCAAGAGTAAAGATGCCCGCGCGGCCGCTGAAGCAAAGAACTGGACCAAAGTGATCAAGTCCGTTCGTAGTCCCAAGACCGGTGCCTATACCTTCAAAGAGGCCATCGTGCACAAAGACAAGATCAAGGATTACCTGGCTCAAAAATAATGTTGGGTCATGACCAGATAGGCAAAAGCTATTCGTACACACGAATGGCTTTTGTTGTTTAAATAATCAATTCCAGAATTCATACCATGGGTTTTTTCAATAAACTGTTTGGAAAAAAAGAGAAGGATAGTCTCGACCAGGGTTTGCAAAAGACCAAGGAGAACTTCCTGAGCCGTTTAACCAAGGCCGTTGCCGGTAAGAGTACCGTGGACGCCGAGGTGCTTGATAACCTGGAAGAGGCCCTGGTAAGCGCCGACGTGGGGATCGATACCACGGTAAGGATCATTGAGCGTATCGAAAAAAGAGTGTCGAGGGATAAATACATGAATACCTCTGAACTCAACCAGCTTTTGCAGGAGGAAATCGAGCAGATACTGGTAGATGCCCCTGCCACCAACAGTTATGCCTTTGATTCGGAACTTCCGGCCAACCCCTATATCATTCTCGTAGTTGGGGTAAATGGGGTGGGTAAAACAACCACCATCGGAAAACTGGCACATAATTTCAAAACGGCTGGTAAATCTGTTCTATTAGGCGCTGCCGATACCTTCAGGGCGGCTGCGGTAGATCAACTGACTATTTGGAGTGAAAGGGCCGGGGTACCGATCGTAAAACAAGACATGGGAAGCGACCCCGCCGCAGTAGCCTTTGATACGGTACAAAGTGCCCTTGCCCGTGGATCGGAAGTGGTTCTGATCGATACGGCAGGTCGTCTGCATAACAAAGCCCACCTGATGGATGAACTCAGCAAGATCAAGCGGGTTATCCAAAAAGTGATTCCGAATGCACCACATGAGGTATTGCTGGTTCTTGATGGCAGTACCGGACAAAATGCGCTGGAGCAAGCCAAACACTTTACCGCCGCCACCGATGTGACCGCCCTGGCCATTACCAAACTGGATGGAACTGCCAAAGGCGGGGTGGTGCTGGCTATCGCGAATCAATTCCAGATACCGGTAAAGTTTATCGGGGTTGGTGAAAAAATGGAGGACCTCCTGGTATTTAACAAACACGAATTTGTGGACAGTCTTTTCAGCCTGAAATGAGATCAAAGAAATTACATAAGGATAAAGTCAATATCATCACCCTGGGTTGTAGCAAGAATATGGTGGACAGCGAGGTGTTGAGTGGTCAGTTATTGGCCAATGAGATCGATGTGGTGCATGAAAGTGGAAAGAAGGACCACAATATTGTAATCGTTAACACCTGTGGCTTTATTGAAAAAGCCAAGGAAGAATCCATCAATACCATACTTGATCAGGTTGCGCTGAAGCAAAAAGGCAAACTTGACAAGGTATATGTGACCGGCTGCCTGAGCCACAGGTACAGGGATGATCTTGAAAAAGAGATACCTGAAGTGGATGCCTGGTTTGGTACCATGGAGCTGCCCCTGATCCTGAAACAATTTGAGGCCGATTATAAATCTGAGTTGTTGGGAGAGCGTTTACTCGCCACGCCTCAGCATTACGCTTACCTGAAGATCAGTGAGGGTTGTAACCGCACCTGCTCATTTTGTGCCATCCCGTTGATGCGGGGTGGTCATGTCAGCAAAACCATGGAGGAGATCGTCAACGAGGCCAAGGGCCTGGTTAAACGGGGCGTTAAGGAGATCATGCTGATCGCACAGGAGCTCACTTATTATGGCCTGGATATCTATAAGCAAAGAGCCTTGGGTGATCTGCTCAAGCGGCTAAGTGATGTGGAAGGCCTGGAATGGATACGGCTCCATTATGCCTATCCGCATAAGTTTCCGATGGATGTGCTGGATGTGATGCGGGAAAGGGAGAATATCTGCAATTACCTGGATATGCCACTGCAGCATGCGGCCAATAACATGCTCAAGGCCATGAAACGCAATATCACCCGTGAGGAGATGGAAGACCTGGTGATGGCAATCAGGGAAAAAGTACCCGGGATATGTCTGCGTACCACCCTTATCACTGGTTTTCCCGGTGAAACAAGGGAGGATGTGGAAGAACTCAAAGGCTTTCTTCAACGCCAGCGGTTTGACCGGGTTGGGATATTTACCTACAGTCATGAGGAGGGAACCTCCGCCCATGAGCTGGTGGATGATGTTCCTGCTGACGAAAAAGAGGAAAGGGCGAAGGAGATCATGGAAGTTCAACAGGAAATATCCTTTGAACTTAACCAGGAAAAAGTAGGCAGGGAGTTTAAGGTAATCGTTGATAAAAAGGAAGCCGGCCGCTACCTGGGCCGTACCGAATTTGATAGTGTGGAAGTTGACAATGAAGTGGTAATCAATACATCCCGCAAGCTAACCCCGGGTGAATTTGTAAAGGTTCGTATCACGAAGGCCTATGACTATGACCTGGAAGGGGAGCTAGCCTAGGTAGAACCGCTTAGGGGTATTGGCCTAAAAAAGTCAAGTAATAACTACAAAATGAATCCCCTGAACATGACAAGGGATTCCCATCATCTACTATTTTTTAAGGACCTGCTGTATCGCATCTTTGTTTCAGCAAAGCAAGGTTATGGTTCTGATTTAGAAATCCTATGAAAACCGACAGAAACCACCCCCTATGAAAAACCACTGCGAAAGCAGGAATTATTCAATCGTCCTTTACGTTAATGACATCCCGCCTTTTTAGGCGGGATGTTCGTTTTTAGAGGATTTATCCAAAGATCTCATTCAATAAACCGGCCAGTCTGACTCCGGCTTTAAGAAGTTGCCCATTTAATTGCCCCACATGGTCAAAATTGTACTTATAGCCCAGTTTCTGATCGGGTTGTGTGATCTCACCATAAAGTTGCCGGCTGATCTGGTAGGATTCCCAAAACCACTCGGTGATGGGTTGTTCCCGCCACATTTTTCGTTCCGCCTTGGTGCAATGATTGATGGAGCGGGCAAATTCT
Organism: Chitinophagaceae bacterium; assembly: GCA_041916555.1. Taxonomy (GTDB): domain Bacteria; phylum Bacteroidota; class Bacteroidia; order Chitinophagales; family Chitinophagaceae; genus SpSt-398. The sequence continues at coordinate 3,505 of JAYRZH010000092.1, forward strand.
GTATAGCTTAACTGTTGAAAAGTGAGGAGCTGGTCATCCCAAACCCGGTGGAGATTGCTTTTATCATTAAACCACATCACGGAAATGCGGTTGCCCCCCAGGTCTTCCTCCCGGCCCACATGCAAGGGTTGATGTATATCTCCGGTAATATGTATGAGCAGGCGCAGGTACAACTTTTTCTGGTCGGCTCCCAGGTCTTTTTTCTTTAACTCACCAATAAGAAAATTCAGCTTGGTATAGGCATCTGTGTCTGAATCCTTTTCAAGCCAGCCCAGAAATGCTGTCTGATCAAGTCCATCCTGGATATTTATATAATGCCAAGCGTCCAGGTATTTATAACTGGGGTCTGATTTTATAAAATCGGCCCAGGTACTACCCATCGCAATGGATTCATAGCCCAGGATGGCCCGTATATTTTTCCTGGCCCTGGAGTTTAGATAGCTATCCGCAATTTCACCCACCACACGGTGACCCGTCTGGCCCCAGGCCAATGTTTCCAGCGGAAGATTAATGAGCAGGAGAAATGAAAAGAGGTAAACCAGCTTTCTCATGATGTTATTTTTTTTAACAAATAATGCAATGGCAAATTTATTGGTAAAAATCTTAACATTCTTATTGGTCGGCTTAACAGGGCTTTAATAATTATTGGGCTTTGTATTGCATCTAACCAGGTATAAGTTAACCGTAAAATCAAAACGTATGAAGCGATTACTTACCCTTCTTTTCTTTGCCGGCATCACCACCCTAGTTGTCGCCCAGCCTCCTCGCCCCAATCCGTATGCGCGCCAGGGGGCTCCTGTATCATCCCGTTATTCTCAGTCTATCGGGAAATCGTACAAGTACACGTCCCGTGAGCGTGACCGGGATGTGGCGAAAGTGTACCGGAAATATTCTCGAAAGATACGGGCCGTCAATAACCGTCTATTTGCCAGCCGCTATAGAAAGGTTAATGATATCAACCGCCTCGAACGTGAACGCGATGTAGAGATCGGAAAGATCAACGCGAAGTTCTATAGCCGCCGAAATATTGCCAGGCGATAAGGATCATTTGGGAATGTGACGATCTGAAAATGGTAGAATTTTCAAATTGTCACATTCCCCAATTGCCACATTTCACTATCTTCCCGGTTCCAAAAACTGAATTATGGCATTTACCTGGGAAGGTGTTTTTCCGGCGCTCATCACGCCATTTACCCCTACAGATGAACTTGATTTAGACCTATTTGACAAAAGCCTGAAAGCCCAGGAAGCCGCCGGGGTGCATGGGATCATTCTCGGAGGTTCGCTGGGAGAAGCAAGTACACTCACAACTTCAGAAAAAGAAATACTGGTAAAGCGTGCCCAGGATAAATTGGGTGGTCGTTTACCGGTGATCCTGAACATTGCTGAAAGCTCAACACGGGAAGCCATTAATCAGGCTGAATTAGGGTTGAAATGGGGTGTTGATGGGTTTATGCTCCTGCCACCCATGCGGTACAAAAGTGATGACCGGGAAACGGTCACCTATTTCAAAACCGTGGCATCGGTTTCCTCCCTTCCAGTCATGATCTATAATAATCCGGTGGATTATAAGATTGAAGTAACCCTGGATATGTTTGCCGAACTGGCCGAACTGCCCCAGATTAATGCCATTAAAGAAAGCACCCGTGACGTAACCAATGTGAACAGGTTGATCAATCGCTTTGGTGACAGGTTTCGTATTCTGTGTGGGGTGGATACACTGGCAGTGGAAGAACTGGCCCTTGGCGCCCATGGATGGGTAGCCGGGTTGGTGGGTGCTTTTCCTAAGGAAACGGTGGATCTTTATCACCTGGTTAAGGATGGACGAATGGATGAAGCCCGTAAACTTTATCGCTGGTTTATGCCCTTGCTTGAACTGGATATCCATCCCAAACTGGTTCAGTACATCAAGCTAGCGGCTGCCCATACAGGCATTGGCAGTGAACAGGTACGTGCCCCGCGCCTGCCCTTGATTGGGGAGGAGAGAAAAAAGGTGGAGGAAGTTATCAGGCTGGCCCTGGCCAACCGGGTATAGAATTTTTTACCAGAACTATTCCAGCATGGTTATAAAGGAAGCCACACAAAGAGATATTGATAATGCCCTGGAGAACGCCTGGCAGGCATTTCTAGTGTATCGCCGGCTGGGATTAAACCATCGTGCTGCCTTTATGCGGGAGATCGCCAAGGAATTAGAAGGCTGCGGGGATGAATTGATTCAAACGGCCATGCGCGAGACCCATCTTCCGGAAGCGCGTTTACGTAGTGAAAGGGCCCGTACCATATTTCAGCTTTCCAGTTATGCGGATGCTTGTGAAAAGGGGGATTGGCTGGATATTCGTATTGACACGGCTTTGCCCAACCGAAATCCACCCAAACCCGATATCCGCAAGATGCTGGTGCCTGTTGGCCCGGTTGTGGTGTTTGGTTCTTCCAATTTCCCGTTTGCGTATTCCACGGCCGGGGGAGATACAGCCTGTGCTTTTGCCGCCGGTTGTCCGGTGATCGTAAAGGCCCATCCGGCCCATCCTGCAACCTCCGCTTTAGTTGCGGCCGCCATTCAACGGGCCATTAAAACCTGCGGGTTGCCTGAGGGCCTGTTTAGCCACCTGTTTGGCGCTTCCTTTGAAGTTGGTAAGGCCCTGGTCATCCATCCTTTGACCAAGGCAGTAGGATTTACCGGTTCTTATGCCGGGGGTAAACAATTGTTTGATTGGGGGCAACAACGCAAGGAACCTATTCCGGTATTTGCTGAAATGGGCAGTGTGAACCCTGTTTTTTTATTTCCAGAAAAATTAGCAAGCGAAGCGCCGCAAATTGCCGAACAGTATGCAGGGTCCATCACCCTGGGGGCAGGGCAATTTTGTACCAATCCGGGTTTGATCATTGGCGAAGAAGGCCCGGCCTTGCAATTGTTTAATCATGATCTTGGAAAAAGGATCCAGCAGATAAACCCGGCTCCGATGTTGCATCCAGGTATTGTAAAGGCCTACAAGGAGAAGAAAGGCGAGGCTTTGTTACAGGAAGGGGTTCATCTGGTGGCGGAATCGGAAAGCGAATTGAGGGAAGGAGAGGGGCTGCCGACAATTGCCACGGTCAGTGGCGCGGTCTTTCTTGAAAATCCGTTGCTTCACCAGGAAGTATTTGGTCCTTATTCGCTGGTTGTACGTTGCGATGGCATGGAGGAAATGCTTCAGGTTGCCAGGAAACTGGAAGGCCAACTGACCTGCACCCTGATGGCCACTCCGGAAGATGTTATGTCTTACCCCGACCTGGTGGAAGCGATCAAACTGCTTTGCGGTCGTATCATCCTGAATGGGGTACCTACAGGCGTGGAAGTTTGCCGGGCCATGCAACATGGCGGGCCATTTCCGGCCACTACCGATAGCCGGTTTACTGCGGTGGGGGCAGATGGCATCAGGCGTTTCGCCCGGCCTCAATCCTGGCAAAACTGGCCGGAGGTTTTATTGCCTGATGAATTAAAAGATACCAACCCCCTGGGTATCTGGAGAATGGTAAATGATCAATGGAAACAGGACTGATCAGTAAGAAGGTTGAAGCACATCTTCCCGTTTATGCTTCCAGACAAAATAGCCCGTTATCATCGTTGATACAACAAAATAGAAATAGAGAAAGTATTGTACGCCGGGTATAAACTCTCCTGCTCCAAACCAATCGCCTTGTTGTAACAGCATGATCAACCCTGCTGTATTTTTCAGCGCTTCAAACATGAGCGCGTAGGGGTTTCTGTCCATCAATTCGGTGTAGGCATACACCATCAGGAATACAAAACCACCATAGTAAAAAATGTCCGGGCTGCCAATGCTGGCGATATTTCCAAACAGGTAACTGATGAACAGCAGGGTCATGGTTAATTGCACCCAACTCCATACATGCAGGGTGGTGGAGGCACGCGGGTCATATTTTTCAAAATGGTACACATCGTCTATTTTGGGAACCGGGTACTTTTCAGCCACATCAGCCGGTCTCCATCCGGTGGGCATAAACCAGATACGGAGCTTGTCCCAGAGATTGCTGGTTCGCCAGGCATCTTTTATCAGTAACCAGAAATGTTGAAAATTGATCCGGATAGGATTCCAGGTAGCCGCGGGTCTGGTGATGCCATATACGGGCGGTTTATCCGGCAATTCTTCCTGGAAAGTGCCAAATAGTTTGTCCCAGAAAATAAATATCTGTCCCAGGTTTTTATCTAAGTATTCAGGATTGATGGCATGGTGAACGCGGTGATGGGAGGGGGTGACGATTATTTTTTCCAGGAAGCCCATCCGGTTGATATGCCGGGTGTGGTACCAAAACTGGGCAAAAAGATGCAAGGGTGCCAGGATAGCGATCACTTCAAGGGGCACACCCACCAGGGCGGCCGGTAAGAGGAGGAAGGTGAAATACTCAAAAATGGATGCAATGCTTTGGCGAAGCGCGCAGGCCAGGTTAAATTCCTCACTGCTATGATGGATGATGTGGCGGTTCCAGAACAGGTTAACATGGTGGCTCCAGCGATGGACCCAATAACCCTGAAAATCGATTACGATAAAGGCTACCACATAGGTAACCCAGGTGGCTTTGATCGTGAAAATGGCCAGGTGGTCAACCATCCAGCCATAACTTAAAATGCCAATGCTCAATCCCAATACATCTTTGGTCACATTGGTAATACCTGAGCTCAGGCTGGAGATCATATCCATATTCCTGACAGTATCAAACCCTTTTTTCCAGCCATACCATTTTTCAAACAGTACGAGGAACAGAAAGGCGGGCATGGCGATTAACAGGATGCGACCATAGGTTTCCATATTAGCAGCAATTATTAACTAAAAATACAAAACCCCTCAATATCTTTATCCCTCACATGAGCCTGATCAATTATAATCTTCCCGGGGCCCCATTTCAGGGAAAAGGGGGCGTTTTTCACTGTCTTGATGCCCATACCTGTGGCAACCCGGTTCGTCTGGTCAAATCGGGTGGACCTGTTCTTCAGGGCAGGGATATGTCTGAGAAAAGACAGGATTTTCTCCAGCACTTTGATTGGATCCGTCAGGGTCTGATGTTTGAACCCCGTGGTCATGATATGATGAGCGGGAGCATCTTATACCCCCCGCACGACCCGGTAAATGACCTTGCGGTATTGTTTATTGAAACCAGTGGTTGCCTGCCCATGTGTGGGCATGGAACCATTGGCACCATTACCATTGCCGTGGAAAAGGGACTGGTTCAGCCCAAAATACCCGGTAGGATAAGACTGGAAACCCCGGCTGGTTTGGTGGAAGTGCAATATGAAATGGAAGGGCAGAAATGCAAATCGGTCAGACTGACCAATATCGCTTCCTTCCTGGCAGCCGAGAACCTGTTGGCTTCCTGTCCGGAATTAGGGGACCTTCGGGTGGATGTATCCTATGGTGGAAATTTTTATGCGATTGTAGATGTTCAGGATAATTTTCCGGGGTTGGAACATTATTCAGCCGACAAACTGGTTTATTGGGCGAGGGAATTGAGAAAGGATATCAATGCCCGGTATTCCTTTGTACATCCTGAGAACCCCACGATCAGGGGTTGTTCGCATATTCTATGGACAGGAAAAACAATTGATCCCGGGGCAACAGCCAGGAATACGGTCTTTTATGGCGATAAAGCCATTGATCGTTCACCTTGTGGAACAGGAACCAGCGCCCGGATGGCCCAGTGGTATGCCAAAGGAAAGTTGAAAAAGGGGGACCTCTTCATCCATGAGAGTATTATTGGCAGTCAGTTTATTGGCTGTATTGAAGAAGAGACCCTGGTCGATGGCCGGCCTGCTATCCGTCCATCCATTGAAGGATGGGCGAGGATCTATGGGGAAAATATCATTACCATCGATCCGAAAGATGATGTTTACGCTTATGGTTTTCAGGTTTAATTTATAAATAAATGAAGAGTATCGTCATTGGCGGGGGGATCATTGGATTAAGCTCCGCATTGTATTTGAAAAGATCAGGCTGGGAGGTAACCGTGTTGGATAAGGGGGATTTTGAGGACAATTGTTCGTATGGAAATTGCGGGTATATCTGTCCCAGTCATTTTATCCCGTTGGCTACCCCGGGCATCGTAAAGCAAGGGCTTAAGTGGATGTGGAATTCAACCAGTCCTTTTTATGTGCAACCCCGGATGGATAGTAGTTTGATCGATTGGGGGATAAAATTCATGCGATCGGCAACCAAAGGGCATGTGGATAGATCGGCAGCCCCCCTGTGTGAGATAGCCCTGCTTAGTCAGAAGGAGTATGAAGGTTGGAACCGGGAAGGATTGTTTTTTGCTTATGAACATAAAGGCCTGCTTGAGCTATTTCAAACAGCCCCCGTAGCGGAGCATGCCCGGCATGTGGTGGAAAAGGCCCATGCCCTGGGTTTGACGGATACCCGGTTACTTTCCCGCGAAGAAACCGAAGCCCTGGAGCCCGGTGTGAAGATGGATATACTCGGTTCGATTCTTTTTGCCTGTGATGCGCATTGTCATCCCAATACCCTGATGCGGAACCTTCGGCAACAGTTGATCAGGGAAGGAGTAAAATTGGAATCCCGGCAGGAAGTAACCGGGTTTGAAAAAGCACAGGGGCGGATAAGAAAAGTATTGACAGGGAATGGGGTTTATGAATCAGATGCGGTGGTACTGGCCACCGGTTCCTGGAGCCGTCAGGTAGCCAGGCTGCTTGATCTTCGTTTACCCTTGATGCCAGGCCGGGGTTATTCGCTGACCCTGGAAGATTCTCCTTATAAAGTGAATTATCCTTCCATCCTGGTAGAGGGCCGGGCGGCGATTACCCCTATGGATGGGAACAAGATCCGGTTTGGGGGCACAATGGAGATCACTTCACACAGCACCCCGCCGCGGATGAACCGGGTAGAAGGAATTTTAAAAGCGGTTAAACGATACTATCCGGAGTTTGTTATTCCCTTGCCGGCTCCCGAGCAGGTATGGTACGGGTATCGACCCTGTTCAGCAGATGGCCTCCCTTATATCGGACGGGTGGGTAAATGGGGTAACCTGGTGGTGGCAACGGGTCATTCTATGCTCGGGTTAAGCCTGGGCGCTGGTACGGGTAAACTGGTAACAGAAATCCTCAATGAGCAGAAACCCTCGATGAACCTAGCGCCATTTGCTGTGGAGAGGTTCGGTAGGAATGATTAATTTTAATACATAAACCAACACACCATGAAAAGTTATATTGTCGCCTTGCTTTTTGCCGGATTTGGATTGGCTGCCCAGGCCCAACATCAACTAGTGAAAAAATGGGAATCAGAGGCCAGGTTCAATGTTCCTGAGTCGGTGTTGTTCAATAAAACCCGCAAAGTGCTTTATGTTTCCAATATCGAGGGCAAGGATCCCTGGGCCAAAGACGGTGCCGGATCGATCGGTATGTTAGGGCTGGATGGCAAGATCATTGCAGCCGAATGGATAACCGGATTAAACGCCCCTAAAGGGATGGCCCTTTATGATGAGAAATTGTACGTAGCCGATATGGATCAGGTGGTGGTTATTGATCCTGAAACCGGGATCATCATTTCCCGCATCCAGGTGGCCCTGGCCGAGGGATTGAATGATGTGAGTATTGATGCCCAGGGCGTGATCTACGTAACGGATTCAAAAGCGGGTACCCTGATTAAAATAAAGAATGGGGCGCCTGCCATCATTCTGGAGGACCTGAAAGGTGTCAATGGGGTGTTATGTCATGATGGAAAATTGTATTTGCTGAATGACGGGGGGCTGTATGAGGTCCAGGGGGAAAGTTTAAGGAAGATTGCGGATGGCATGGAAGGTCATACCGATGGGGTGGAGGCTGTTGCCGGTGGCGGTTTTGTGGTTTCCTGCTGGCAGGGAGTTGTTTATTATGTTGATGCCAGCGGCAAAAAGGAATTGCTTCTGGATGGCCGCAAGTCAGAGGTGAACTCAGCGGATATTGGTTACGATCCTGCTACGCGCACCGTTTATATCCCTACTTTTTGGAAGAATTCGGTGGTGGCCTACGAGTTAAAGTAACAAATCGATAACTTCTTTATAGATAAATTCGCTGAATGGACCTTCTTGCCCAACGGATACCTTACCGCGAAACAAGGCATTTCTCCCGGATCGTGCTGGATTATGTTGACCAGGCTGACACCCTGCGACCGTTTTTTCGGCATGGCCTGTCTAAAAATGGTTGGGAAGAGGCCGTATCGGCAAGAGAAAAATCATTTACAAGCGAAAAACGGAATCTGCTGCTTACCCATTTGCAGCAACAATACCAGGGGATGGAATTACCCGCAACCCTGGAAAAAAATATAAAGGCCATTGGGGATGCAAACGCATTGACAGTTACAACGGCCCACCAGCCCAACCTGTTTACAGGTCCACTGTATGTGATCTATAAAATTCTTCACGCCATTCAACTGGCCAATCACCTGGCTGCCCGCTTTCCCGGGAAGCATTTTGTACCGGTATATTACATGGGTTCAGAAGATGCTGATCTGGATGAACTCGGACATTTCTATCTCGAGGGTACAAAGTATTCCTGGCCAACAAAGCAAACAGGGGCCGTGGGAAAGATGAAGGTGGATAAGGATTTGGTAAAACTGATCGGGCAACTGGCCGGGCAGGTTGGCGTTCATCCCTTTGGCGAGGAAATACTTGATAAGGTAAGACAGTGTTATAAGGAAGGGGCGCTCATTCAGGAGGCCATGTTCCGGTTTCTTCACCAGTTATTTGGGGAATATGGACTCGTGGTATTGATCGCCGACAGTCCAATACTCAAGAAACAAATGATCCCAGTTTTCAAGGAAGACCTTTTGGAACAAAGGGCTTCGTTGATCGTGGAAAAAACTTCTGCTAACCTGGGGAAAGCATATAAAGTACAGGCCAGCCCCCGTGCCATCAATCTTTTCTACCTGGTGGATGGAATCCGAAACCGGATTGAACTTAACGCCAATGGCTACCAGGTGGTAGATACAGATATTCATTTTTCACAGGCGGAGATTTTGGCAGCGTTGGAGTCGCATCCGGAACGGTTTAGCCCC
>JAYRZH010000093.1:0-12345 GCA_041916555.1 Chitinophagaceae bacterium
GACGCTACTTTGCCGAGAATGATAGATCTTGAAAAAGTGAAAAGCCTTGGCGCGAATTATGGCTTGGGCTTATTTTCAGTAGACGTGAACGGACGAAAATTCTATGGCCACGGCGGATTCTACGGTTCATTATTACTTTATGAGCCGGCCCATAAAATTACATTTTCCGGAAATATCTCTCAGGCTACCCCGCCTTATGATACGGAAAGGCTTGTAATGAGCCTGCTCGGTATCATCATTTCAGAGAATTGATCCTGATCCTTTTAAAAGAAACAAACCGGTATGTTACACTGAGCCGGTATAATGGAATAGCAAAACATGAAACTACATACCACTAACTATTTTGATACCTTCATTGAAATCGCCGATGACTCTGCCGCAGATTGCGGAACGGTTCCACCGTCAAAGGAGAAGAAGACAGTTGCGGAAATGCAATACGAGCTGATAGCAAAAAACCCTTATAAATACACTTCCGATGATGTGCTTTTTATGGTGTATGTCGAAAGAAATGACCTGAAGAAAGCGGAATATAAACAGGCAAGAGAGCAATTTTTCTCAAAAGGGCAAGCTTGTTTCCGTGCTTCGCCACTGACAAAGAAATATGGTTTTGGCGTTCATTTCGACAATAAAGGGAAAATGGCGATTTTTGGAAAAGAAACGGAGGAGTACCAAAAATTTTTGAAAGATAAGAGATGCAGAAAAGTCAAAGCAATGAATTCGGCTAAGTTATGAAAGCATTGGTCTTAAAAGGGGTGAATAACCTTGAATTGAAAGAAGTACCGGATCCCGACGCACCGGCGCATCATCATTTGCTTGTTAAGGTACATTCCAGTGGAATAAATTCGGGGGACAAACTATTCATTTCAGGCGCTTTCCCGCGAGGCATACCGGCCAGTAAATATGATATTGCCGGTGTATCGGGTGCTGGAACAGTAATTGAGACAGGGCAACACGTTCCTGGCTATTATAAAGACAGTCGTGTAATCTTTTATCGCTCCCTGAAGTATAGCGAAGAAACAATTGGAACCTGGAGTGAATATGCTCATCTGCACTATTTGAATTGTGCCGTTTTACCACCTGCAGCAAGTGAAGCGGACTATTCGGGCTCGTTGGTAAATATTATTACAGCGTATGCATTTCTAAAGCAGGCCAGACAGGATGGGCATGATGCCCTCATTTGCACAGCCGGAAATTCATCCACCGGCATTGCCATGCTTGGCTTGTGTATCATGCAAAATTTCCCGGTTATCTCGATTGTGAGAACGGAGGATGGCAAAAGGGAATTGGAGCAACTGGGGGCAAGTCATGTTCTTGTCCAGGCCGATAATGATTTCAAACAGCAGCTACAGCAATTGGCTGAGCAATTTAATGCAAATATTGTTTTTGATGGTGTGGGAGGATCTACCCTGAGCAATATTATCAATGTCATCCCCTTCAATAGCCTCATTTACTCCTATGGCTTTTTGGACAAGGAAACGCCATTCTCCTTTCATACGACAACTTTAATGAAAGGCATCACCATAAAGGTGTTTAGTAATTTTCGAACAGCTACCGTACAAGATCCAGCAAATCTCGAAGCAGCGCTCCGGGACATAAGCCACTTTATCGGAAAACCCTTTTTTCGGACAAAAATCGGGGGGCGATTTGGCCTGGACCATGCAGAAGAAGCGCTCAGGTTCTATTCACCTGCGGGGGGCAAGGCTATTTTTATGATGTAGTCTTTGAACAGGCCTGAAAAATCAGGAGACACGATTATTGGGAGAGGGAAATGCCAGCTGCTAATATAATCACCACTTAAAACCTATAACTCTTCAATCCGCTCATCTTCCGCATTGGCCAGTACTTCCCTTGTTCGTTTACGCAAGGGGTTTTTCCGCATATCATGAAAACCGGCCCTGGTTCGGCAAATGTCTATACACTCAAAGAGCGCGGAACGGAATGAGTTTTCATCAGCTTTATTCTTACCGGCAATATCAAAAGCGGTACCATGATCGGGGGAGGTACGAACCACGGGAAGTCCGGCGGTAAAGTTTACGCCTTCATCACCCGCCAGTGATTTAAAAGGGATGAGGCCCTGGTCGTGGTACATGGCCAGTACCGCATCAAATCGGTGCTGATAGCCTCTGGCAAAAAAAGCATCGGCGCTATAGGGGCCAACCACCAGCATATTATAGCTTTGCTTGGCTTCTTTTATAGCGGGTTTGATGACTGTTTCTTCTTCGTTGCCTATCAGCCCTTCGTCACCGGCGTGGGGATTGAGCCCAAGTACGGCGATACGGGGTTTGTCAATGCCAAAATCCTTTTTAAGGCTTTCCTGCAGAACCAGGAGTTTTGAAATGATGGCTTTCTTCTGGATATGGGAGGCCACACCGGAAACAGGAACATGTTCCGTAAGCAAGGCAACCCTGAATTCCCCGGAAAAAAGTATCATGGCCACATCGCTTGCACCAAAATAGTCTTTCAGAAACGGGGTATGGCCGGTATAGTTAAAGCTCTCAGATTGAACATTCTTTTTGTGGATGGGGGCAGTAACCAACCCATCAATTTCTTTGTTTTTAAGAGCCTGGGTGGCAGCCATCAGGGACAGGATAGCGTACCTGCCACCGGTTTCATTAAGTTCTCCGGGGGTAATGTTGACATCCTCTTCCCAGCAACTAAACAGGTTGATCTGTTTTGGGTTTAGCCGGTTCAGCTCCCGTACATTCTGGAAGTTGAGGTTGGCATCCGGGATCGACTTTCTGTAGAAATTAATCACTTTATTATTGGCAAAAACGACCGGCGTGCAGAGATCAAGCAATCGGTTGTCGGAAAGCGTCTTGATGATAACCTCAATACCGATGCCGTTGAGGTCGCCGCAACTGATGCCTATAACAGGTTTGGGGGAGGGGTTCATACAATTGAATAAGGGCTAAAGATATTAATTATAAAAATAAGGGTTTTCCAGACCTCTAAGGCATTTATAGTTCAAATTGATAGTAGAAAACTCTTATGGCAAAAAGAATTATCACTTAATTCCTCATTAATGTTTTCTATATCCTTGCTATCGCGCCCTTAGGTGGGTACCTTTATTTACTGATCCAAACCCTGTGTAAGAAGCGATCCTTACCATGAAAAATCGTAATGTCCGATCCTTGCTTTCTTTATGCTTTGTACTATTTCAGTACCAGGCGGTTCTATTTGCACAATGCGGAGGAGGGTACACGCAATCACAGGTTAACTGGGATAAGCTCGACTATTACTTCAATGGTACCAAACCCTATAACAGTTATGTGAGCAATGCCATGGAGCAGGCACAGAAGTTTGCCCTGGGTCCCAATTATGTTACAATAAGCACCAGTTCCAGTAACCTGGTCAACCCCGGTACGGCTGACGGGGTAAGCGCCGAGAATGGTACGCATACCGGCAACCTTACCAATTATGCGGGGGCCGATGTACAGTACAACCCATCCGCAGATGGCCAGTCTGTAACCCTGACCTTTAACGAAGAGGTGACCAACCTGAATTTCACCCTTTATGATATTGACGGATCCCAGCGGATTGATTTTGCAGCCACCAATGCGTCCAGCACCGCCTTGGCTATTAATGTAGCATTGCAGGCTTCCACCATCCTGACTGTGACCAATAATAATGCGACCAACGCTTATGTGACTTCCACATCGACCAACCTGGCGAACACCTCTAACCAGGGTAGCGCGACCATCACTGTTTCCGGTCCGGTGAAGCAACTGACTTTTACCTTTACAACAATGGGCTCGGATGTGGTGACCTGGTTATCGGATATCAATGCATGTGTAACAGGAAGTTTTCCAACACAATACAACAGGGCTCCGGATACAGAACCATTTCAGGGGCCTGCAGGTAACCAGCCTGATTATTTTCTGATCACTCCCGACAATGATTACTGTTATATGGTGGATCCGGCCACTGGTGTGGCAAGACCTCTTTTTCAGGATGCCAGTAAGGATTTCTTAAATTCCTTTGGATATGATCCCTACCATCGTTGGCTCTATTACATTTCAGAAAATGCCACCCTGGATGCCAACAACAAGGCATTGAAACGATATGATTTCAATACAGATACGTATTCAACCATCATCGCTGACCTTACTACCTTCAATATTCCGATCATGAACCAGGGGGTGGAAACCGCTGGCGCGGCATATTATAATGGAAAACTCTTTATCGGGTTTGAAGGCGGGCAATACAATAGCAGTAATACGCGCGAATCGATCATTTACCGGCTTGACCTGGACGCATCGGGTATTCCCATAAATGCCGTACAGGTATTTGGCGTCAATTCCTATAACGGTGGGTCAGGTGCGCATGATTGGGCGGATTTTATAATTGAAGATGGCGTACTTGTTAATTACAATAGCCGACCCGGAACAAGTATCATTTCCTATGAGCATTATAATATGATGTCGGGTCAGTCTACCACCTACAATAACCCGAGCTCAACCCTGGGCAATGCTTTTCAGGCCGGATTGACCTGGTCGGGTGACCAGTATTCTTTCTCCAGTCAAACACTTAAGAAGTATAATGAAAATGGTACATTAGGATCTGCTATCACCATTACCAATGTTGGGGGAGGGGCTTTTCAGGGTGGTGCTGGTGATGGGTCAGAGAATTTCCGCCCAAAATGCGATTTTGGCGATGCTCCCTCGACGTATGATCCGGTGGCTAATAGCCCGGCGGTACACGAAAGGTCGGATAACCTTCGCTTGGGAGCCAGTTGGGATTCGGAATGGATTAAAACAGGTAATGTGGCTGCCACAGCCGATGGCGGTGATGAGGATGGTATTGCCACTGTTCCTGTACTCGATACCGGGATTTTCAATTATGCCATTGATGTGGATGTGTTTAATAATACCGGAGCTGATGCCACTGTATCGGCCTGGCTTGACTATAATGGCAATGGTGTGTATGATGTCTCGGAGGGGGTTACGGCAACCGTGCCCACCAGCGCTTCCATGCAATCCGTTACCCTTGTTTGGTGGGTGATCAATACATCACTGACCATGGGCCAATCTACATATCTCCGGGTGCGGATCACTTCCGCCACCAAATCCATGGGGGTCAACCATCCTACCGGTTATTATGATGTAGGCGAGGTGGAAGACTACCAAGTGATGATCGATGCTGTTTTGCCCTTGTTTCTCCATTACTTTGAAGCCAATGTAGTTGGAAGCAAGGTGGAACTGAGCTGGATGGCATCGGGTGAAGTCGGCCTTTCCCAATACCGGCTGGAAAGAAGCCAGGATGGAGCGGCTTGGGAAGAAGTGGCGCTTATTTCAGCCCATAATACCCCGGGTAACAATTATTATTTGTTTGTCGATTCCCTGCCTCTACCTGATAGGTCCTATTACCAATTGGCTGTAATGAGCCGCAATGATGGAAGCATCGAGAAATATAGCCAGGTTCGTTCGGTTCAAATGATCCCGGTCACTAACGGAATCAGGCTTCTACCCAATCCGGTAGTTGATCAGGCGAGGGTTGTGTTTACAGTAAGACAGCGTGGAAACGGGATGCTGCATATCTATGCCAGAAATGGAACCAGTGTATTAGAAAAATCTATTTCCCTCAATCCGGGATCAAACGAAGTAAAATTACCAGAAATCGGACAGCTAAGTCCGGGAATATATTTCGTGCAACTCACCTCCGCGGAAGGCACCCAGTCGTTCCGTTTTATCAAGCAATAGTCTTTTCTTAGTATTTCTTTTACAACCTGATGCAGTAGTTATTTACAAATAACTACTGATTTACACTTACTATTTTAAAATATTTCACCCAATTTTCCGTTTATAGTTCACTTATTCGGAAATAGGTAGATATACCTATTTAGGTATGAAAATTTACTATTCATTAAAATTTGTAAGTATTTACTATTAAGTTAGTGTCCGTATAAACCCGAGCGAACCCTTATCCTGTTTGAAAACCTAAAGATCCATACCATGAAACAGCGCTACTCTTTCCACTTTGCTGCTTTTCTTTTTATTCTCCTGTTTCAAACTGGGAATGCATGGTCTCAATGCGGTGTTGGCTATACACAAGCCAGGACCGAATGGGATAATCTTGATTATTATTATGCAGGAGGCCCCTATTCAGCTTACATTACCGCTGCCCAGGCCCGGACCCAGCGATTTGCGATAGGATCAAATTATTTCACCATTGCTGTTTCAGCCAGTGTAACCATCGGTGGTGACGTTACTTCCCATGCTGGTGACGTTACGGTTGGGGGTATTGCCTATACGGGATCTGACATACAATATCAGCCCACAGCAGTGGCCCAAACCATTACCATTACGTTTAACAATGAAGTTAGCAACGCTAGCTTTACCTTATATGATATAGACCGGGATGCGGTCTTTGCTCTCGTGGCAACCAATGCAGCATCTGTTGCCCAGGCCGCGACTGTTACGTTGCAGGGCTCGACCATTCTATCCGTTGGGGGTGTTCCTACAGCGCGTACAATTACGGCAAACTCCACAAACATCAGTTCTCCCGACAACCGGGGAACAGCCACTATTTCCATTGCCGGACCGGTTAAAACAATTGTTTTGACCAACACGGTATTGGGTTCCGACTCCTTTTTTTGGCTGTCTGATATCGTAGCCTGCGTCACTGGTAGTTTTCCTACCGAGTACCAGCGTACATCCGACAATGAACCCTTTGTTGGGCCTGCCGGAAATCAGCCTGACTATGTATTGGTAACCCCGGATAATGATTCTGTTTATATGTTGGATCCGGCCACTGGAAATGCCTGGTATGTTTTCCGGGATGCCAGTAAGGACTATACCAATTCGCTGGCATATGACCCTTACCATCATTACCTGTACTATATTTCAGAAAACGTAACGGTAGATAATAATAACCGGGCGTTGAAACGATATGACCTGAGTACCGGAACCAGTACCACGATAGTAGCTGATATCACAGCTACTCTTGGCATTCCGGTGATGGGCTATGGTGTGGAATCTGCCGGCGCCAGTTTTTATGATGGGGCCATTTATCTGGGGATCGAAGGGGGAAGAAACGGCAGTGGGGGTGGAACAGTGACCCGGGAAACTATTTTCTGGCGCATTGAACTGGATGGGTCTCAAAACCCTACCGGCGTGGCCTACCAGGTTTATGCCAGTGATGCCTACATAAATGGTACCAATACCTCCATTCACGACTTTGGAGATTTTGTGATCCATAATGGAATCCTCTACGATTTTAACACCGCCAGGAACAGTTCAAACTATGGCCAAAGCAAATACCATCATTATAACCTGATGACGGGTAACATGATGGCTGTTTATAATAATCCCGGCACGGCCAACTGGAATGGACAGGCTGCTCTGACCTGGACTGGTGACCTATATTATTTTCGCGCCACAACATCTGGAAATTCAGGTATAGGTTTTTATAATAAGGCAGGAACTAATTCGGCCACTGTAGCGATTGTACCTCAAGGGGGTGCAAACTGGCCCGGTGGCGCCGGTGATGCTTCTGAAAATTACAGGCCTAAATGCGATTTTGGGGATGCGCCTTCTTCTTATGATCCGGTTGCCAACAGCCCGGCCGTACATGAGCGTTCCATCAATCTCCGCCTGGGTTCTTCCTGGGATGATGAGTGGGTAAAAACGGGCAATGCGGCTGCCTCAGCAGATGGGGGGGATGAAGACGGGGTTTCCACAGTACCCATGCTTGATACCGGTACATTTAACTTTGCGGTGGATATCACCGTTTACAATAATACGGGCGCCGATGCCATTGTAGGAGCCTGGCTTGATTATAATGGCAATGGCGTTTTTGATGCCTCAGAAGGAGTGACCACAACCATTGGCACTAGCGCCTCCGACCAAACAGTTACCCTGGTATGGTGGTCCATTAACACACCCCTTGTGATTGGGCAGAGCACCTATATGCGTGTGCGGGTAACCTCCGAGACCAATAACATGACGGCTTCAAACCCAACTGGGTATTACAATATTGGGGAAGTGGAAGATTACCAGGTTATGATCGCCAGCGTACTGCCGGTTAACCTGCGGTATTTTGATGCCCAGTTAAACGGGAACAAAGTAAAAACTGAGTGGAGCACCAGCCAGGAAGCTAACCTTGGTGTTTTTGCCCTTGAAAGAAGCTCAGAGAATGGTGTCTGGACAACCCTTGCCGAATTACCTGCTTCAAACCAGGCGGGTGACCATATTTATTCTTATAGTGATACCCTGCCTCTGAAAGGCAAATCCTATTACCGGGTTCGTATTACCAGAAAGGCCGATGGCAGCACTGAAAAGATAAGCGCGGCCAAGTCGGTTACCATTGACAGGAAAACTTCATTGACCATCATGCCCAATCCTGTGCAAACATTTGCCCGTCTGGATATTCAAAGTACCCGGCAGGGAACAGGGGAGATCAAGCTCCTGAATATGCAAGGGGCCGTTGTTTACCAAAAGCAGGTCGAGATCCGGGAAGGATTGAACAGTTTCCAGATTGACCAATTAAATCGCTTAATACCAGGCTCGTATGTATTACAGGTAAAAACCCCTGATGAAATTTTCAATAGGCAATTACTTATAAAAAACGAGTAAAAACAGCTATTTTAACATACGTAATAAATCCAGTAATAAACCACCACTACCGATGAAAAACCAATTTCGAAATGCAGGAATTGCATTCCTGTTAATCTTTGCTGCATTCATCATTGTTAAAAGGACTCCTTCCCTTCGCACAGAAGAAATGACCTCAAAATATGAAGAGGAAAAGGAAGAGGAAGAAGAAGAACGTTTTGGGCCTATGAGCGGGGCCGACAGGCAACTAGGCATGTGGTTGCAGGCCAAAGGTTATCCCGACCCAACATATTTAGGCGATAAGTATGCCCGGGCCTGGCAGCAGTACTTACAGATAAAAAAGAATGGAAGTTTATCAAGAGGCAATGCCGCCAACTGGACCTCTATTGGGCCCAGCACCACAATTGGCGGGCGTATTGTTTGTATTGCCATCGATCCCAATAACGTGAATAATATCTGGGCGGGTTCGGCCAGTGGAGGTATATGGAAATCTACCGATGCCAGTGCTACCTGGACCCCGGTAATCACCAACCTTCCTTTGCTTGGGGTTGCTTCCATTCTGATCGATCCCAATAACAGCCAGATAATGTATGCCGGAACCGGTGAAGTTTACCGGAGTGGCACTGAAGGCAATATTGGATTCAACGTTTGGAAGGCAAGGGGTACCTATGGAATCGGTATCATCAAATCCACTGATGGTGGGGTTACCTGGAGCCAGATCATGACAAAAAGCACTTCTGACCTTTTTGCTATTCAAATGATGGCCTTTCATCCAACCACTTCTACAACCCTGTTTGCCTGTGCCACAGATGGTTTGTACCGTTCCACCAATAGCGGTAGTACATGGACCAAGATTCTTAATAAAACCTATGTATGCGATATCGCCATTGATCCGGGCAACCCTGACAGGATGGCTGTTGCTGTAGGAAACCTGGTTGATACGGACAAAGGTGTTTATTATACAACAAATGGAACCAATGCCACCCCCACCTGGACACTGGCAACTGGTATTCCATCCTTTACCGGTTATATTCGACTGGATAATGTAGGCACTACCATGTATGCGGCCGTAGGAGGTACCGGTGGAAATGAAATTTATACAAGCGCCAATTTTGGCCAATCATGGACAGCCAAAACAGGATCTTCCCATACCGGAGGTCAATATTGGTTTGCCCACGACCTGGACATAAATCCCTTTGCAACCGATTCAATTATTTGTGCCGGTGTAAACTGGTACAGGTATCGCAATTCCACCAGCACCCTGACCGGAGTAGGAACCGCGGGGCATGATGATGTTCATGATATCGAATATGACCCCGTTCGTCGCGGGTATGTATATGTTGCCTGTGACGGAGGCGTTTACAGAAGTATTGATGGGGGTGGCACGTTTGCCAACCGGAACAATGGTCTATCGGCCACTCAGTTTTATGCTTCCCTGGCTCCGCACCCTACGAACGCCAATATCATCATTGGTGGCCTGCAGGATAATAATGTGGTGAGGTATAATGGCACCACCTGGACCCAGTACACCGGAGGTGATGGTGGACCCTGTGCCTATGCCTCCAATGGTGCCTACCTGCTGGCCTCCCATGACGCGCGAAATGTGTATTATTCCACCAATGGAACTACCTATACACAACGACTGGCCAACCTTGGTCTTACCTATAACGAAGACCGCCGTACGGGCTTTATGGCCCCGGTAGCGATCAGTAAATCAAACCCCCAATATGCTTATGCCGCCAGTGATAACCTGCACATTAGCACCAATTCCGGGGTTAGCTTTGCCCGCAACACTCCGGCATCTATGACAAGACCTATAGAAGCCACCTATAAAACAGCGATCGCACTCGCGGTTTCACCTTCAAACTTTAACAAGGTTTATGTTTCCACTTCTCCCTTCAGTCAGAATAATGACAACACTATAACTGTTAACCCCCCACCCAATGTATTGAGAAGTACAAACGCATCTAATGACGCATCCTATACCTTTTCAAGCATTAAGGGCTCATTGCCTGATCGATTTGTGATGGACTTTGCCATCTCTGAGAATAGCGACGATAGTGTTTATGTAGCGATTGGTGGTTTTGGAACTACCCACGTTTACCTTACACCCGATGGCGGAACTACCTGGATTCCCCGTGGAACAGGTTTGCCAGATGTGCCGTTTAATGCTATTCTGATCGATCCTACAAAACCACAGGTTTTATATGCCGGTTGCGACCTGGGATTGTATTTGAGTACTGACCGTGGCGCTACCTGGACTGATTACAACAATGGATTCTGGGATGCTACCCTGATCATGGACCTACAGGTTGATGCCAACAACAAATTGCTGGCGGCCACCCACGGTAAAGGGGTATTTCGTAGTGATCTCTATAGCGGAACCCTGCCAGTAACAATTACCTCATTCTCCGGAGTACACCAACATGGCGTAAACAAACTTACCTGGACCACTGAAAGTGAACGGAACCTGCGGCAATATGAGTTGGAAAAAAGCCTCAATGGACTGGATTATACCACCATTGCTACAGTTACCCCTCGCAATCAATCTGGTACACATACCTATGATCAGAATGATGTAGTGAATACCAATACAACCGCCATTTACTATTATCGCCTTAAATCCGTTGACCTGGATGGCGCTCTCACCTATTCGCGTACTGTAGCCCTGCAGGTAAATGGTAAGAAGAATTTCAGCATCCTGAATAACCCCTTTGGCGATCAGATCAGCGTAGGTATGAATCTGCCTGTCGGAGGCAAACTGGTAATCAACTTATACGATAATAAAGGCAGCCTGGTTCGACAGAAAAATTATAATGCAGCAACTGGTGCAAATACCTTTATCCTGGATGATGTATCCGTACTGCCCAAAGGAACCTATGTAGTAGAAGCGGTGATCAACCGTCAACGATATTCTCAGCAAGTGCTGAAAAAATAACTCAACTCGGTAGCTGGTTATTACTTGCAGGCTGAGCCTGCAGCCCCTCTTCATTCTTGTTGAGGGGCTTTTTATTGGTTGTTGGTTAAACCTATCTTTGCCCCATGTACACCCTCAAAAAATCCCTGGGCCAGCATTTTTTGAAAGATGAAAACATCTGTCGAAAGATCGTCCAGGAATTGAATGAGCGCCCATTCAACCAATTGCTGGAAGTGGGCCCCGGTGGAGGTGCCCTCACCAAATACCTGATAGAACTTTCCGGGGTTGATTTCAAGGCCGTGGAACTGGACCGGGAAAAAGTGGATTATCTCCTGGCCACCTACCCGGTGCTGGTAGGCCGGATCGTGGAAGGGAGTATCCTTGATGTACCTGCCCCGTTTTCGGGTCCGTTTACCGTGGTGGGGAATTTCCCCTATAACATCTCTACCCAGATCCTCTTCCGTATATTGGATTGGAAGGATCAGGTGGAAACCGTAATCGGAATGTTTCAAAAAGAAGTGGCCCAACGGGTGGCGGCCAAGGAAGGCTCGAAAGTGTATGGGGTGACCAGCGTACTGATACAGGCTTTTTATGAAGTGGAGTACCTGTTTGAAGTGCATGAAAACTGTTTTCAGCCCCCACCTAAAGTGAAAAGCGCGGTCATTCGGCTGGTTCCTAAAAAAATGCCCCCGGCGATTGCCTCGGAAAAAAAATTATTTCAACTGGTGAAGGCGGCCTTTAACCAGCGTCGCAAAACCCTGCGAAATGCCGTGAAAGAATATTTTGAAAAAGATATCTTATCCCAATCCCTCTTTGACCGTCGGGCAGAACAATTAAGCGTGGATGAATTTGCCACGCTTACCTTTCAAATGAAAG
>JAYRZH010000094.1:0-12323 GCA_041916555.1 Chitinophagaceae bacterium
GGGGATCGGCTTCTTCAAGCACCACTTTTATCGAGCGGTTGTCGCGGATAAGGTGGTACTCGTTGTCGGATTTTCGTACCAGATCAAGTTTGTCAACCTCCTGGCGGTCGAACAAAAAAGCAAAATCATTTGCTTTGACCTTGTACTTGTTGTTGTTCTCAGTCATTTTGCAGAGGGGTTTTCTTGGTGTAAATTAAGCTATTTGGCCCTGTAACGATCATCGGGGTGATGACGGGCGTTGATGGTTTCAGATGGCATTGAAGGTTCATAAATGACCTAAAATCAGTGCGCAAGGTTATCTTTTTATTATGACCGCGATATGACGAAGGTCACTATTTGGCATGATTCAAAAAATGTATGGAGGCAACCTGTGCAACAAAGCTATCGTTTTACCAAAATCAGTAAATTACATAATCAAACAGCTTGCGTTGATTGCCCACACGAGAAAAAGGATCCGGACGGTTTCTGCCCCTGCCGTAACATACTGCCTGATAAGCCTGGTGTGGCTTCTTGCGCTTATGCCCGCCCGTGGACAGGATTGCCCTCCCAATATTGATTTTGAAAATGGCGACTTTGCCAATTGGAAATGTTACACGGGCGCTGTTGCACAAGTTTCCAACACGAATGTGATCACCTTGTATGAAAATGGCGGCCCGGTCTTTAACCGGCAAACCATGTATTCCGCCGCGGATAACCCCGGAACCGACCGGTATGGGGACTTCCCTGTCCTCTGCCCCAACGGAAGCGGCTACTCGGTAAGGTTGGGTAATGACCAGGCTGGTACTGAGGCCGAAGGCCTGTCATACGAGTTCACCATCCCGGCCAACCGAAACAACTACTCCCTGGTGTATCATTACGCCGTGGTATTTCAAGACCCTTTTCACCTGGAGCATCAGCAACCCAGGCTCGAACTGGAGATCATGAATATGACCGATAACCAGTTGATCAATTGCTCCTCCTTTACCTTCTTTCCCAATGGGTCGCTCCTTCCGGGATTCTATATTTCCCCCACGGTGGTTGATTCGGTGAATGTTTGGTGTAAAGACTGGAGCGCGGTATCCATTAACTTAAACAATATGGCGGGAAAAACGATCCGCTTGTTTTTTAAGACCGCTGATTGTGTTTTTCGTCGTCATTTCGGTTATGCCTATATTGATGTAAACTCCGAATGCAGCAGCGAATTTGTTGGCGCCTCATATTGCCCGGGAGACACCCTGGTTAAGGTTTCCGGCCCTTATGGATACCAGGGCTATAATTGGTTCAATAACGATTTTTCCCAAAACCTGGGTTCGGGTCAAACGGTCATTCTTAGTCCTCCCCCTCCCGTTGGTACCGTACTCGCCCTGGAAGTATTGCCCTTTAACGGGTATGGATGTCCGGATACTTTTTATGCCCGAATGGTTGATACCCTGACGGTAAAAGCCAGGGCGGGACCGGATGTGGTATCCTGCAACACCCTGGCAACCCAGATAGGCACAGCACCCGTCCCCGGGATAGTGTACCAATGGACCCCTGTGCTTGGTTTAACCGATCCAACTATTTCTAACCCCAGGGCAGGCCCGCTGCAGACAACTACCTATGCGCTCAAGGCCTCCAGTCCGGGTGGTGGTTGTATTAGCCGGGATACCGTAGTAGTTAAAGCCTCCCAAACTGATACAACACTGACCCTGCTTGGTACCGACCGATATTGTATTGGCAATCCAGACAGTGCTGTATTGGTGGTCAACCCCAATACCAGTATCCATTGGTATATGGATGGTAACCCAATACCCGGAGCCATATCTACCCGGTATCAGGCCACAAAAACTGGAGGATACAGTGCACAGATCACTAATGTGGATGGATGTGAAGCGTTTACACGCACCATTCCCGTGAGAGTAGAAGTGCCTGCACCAGCCATCCGTTATCCGGATCAATTTGCCGTGGAATACTATCCTCAGCCTCTAAGCGCCCGTGACCTGGGACCAGCATCTTATTTATGGGCTCCCCGTACATTTTTACAAGACCCAACCCTTCGAAACCCCGTCTTCAAAGGCGAAGGGGATATCACTTACACCATTGCCATTCGAACAGATGCAGGCTGTCTGACGGTGGACACCCAGTTTGTAAAGACCTTTAAAGAAGTCAAGTTCTATGTCCCTACCGCCTTCACGCCAAATAATGACGGACTGAATGATTACCTTCGTCCAACCGCAGCCGGAATGAAGGAGATCAAATTCTTCAGGATCTATAACCGCTGGGGCCAACTCATTTTTGATTTGGCCAGTGACCCAAGGGGATGGGATGGCAGGATCTCGGGAAAAGACCAGGGCACCCAATTGGTGGTGTGGGTGGCTGAGGGAATTGGAGTGGATAACCGACGATATCATGGCAGTGGCTCTGCCGTGCTGATACGTTGATTATTCAACTCTGATAATATGATCCATCAAAAACTTTTCCCCCAGACAGCAAATCCCTTCCGCGAACGAAGCGCAGAAATCAAACGGGTGGAAGCCCTGAGCGATGCGGTCTTTGCCTTTTCTGTTTCCTTGTTGGTTGCTTCCCTGGAAGTTCCGCAAACATTTGAAGAATTAAAGATCATAATCAACGGGGCCCTTCCATTCTTTGCCACGGTTTCGCTCCTCTTTATGTTTTGGTACCAGCAAAATGTTTTCTTTCGACATTATGGATTGAATGACCGGACAACCATATTGCTCAACCTGGTTTACCTGGCGATTATCCTCTTTTATATTTATCCACTAAAATTCCTGTTTTCCGTTTTGCTTAGCAGTTGGACAGGCATCAATCTCTTTCCCAAGGCTACGGAAAAAGGCCTGCCGGTTTTAACAGGAGCAGATTTTCCTGAACTGATCATCCTGTTCAGCATCGGTTATATAGCCATCTGGCTGGTTGTTTACCTGATGCACCGAAGGGCGATACACTCAACGCTGGAACCTGCACTTAATGAGTATGAAATGGCTTATACCCAAAAGGAAATCCGGGGCGCCAGTGGAAATGCCTGGATCGGGGTTATTGCGCTGGTGTTTGCCTTGATAAAATGGGAATTATTGGCTGGTATGACCTACCTGGCCATCCCCCTGGTCTTGTGGATCAACCAACGTCTGTTTAAAAAACAACTGAGAAAAAAGGGAAATCATTCAAACAAAAAATAAAGCCCGGCTACGATCATGATGATCGCGAGGGACGTTAATCCATAAAGAATAACATTAAACAATTCTGGGATAGGATTGAAAATTGACAGGAGGCAACTGATAAACCCGGCCAGGGCACCCAGGCTGGCCCAGATAAATCCACGGGTTTGCCGTCTGGCATGTTTCTGTTTTTTGAATTCCTTTAGATACTGTCCGGCAATTTCCGGTGCAAAGGCAAGTGACTGTAGTTTACCTTCTACGGCAGAAAGGTCGAGGCCGTCTTCCATCCACTGGTGGACCAGGCCCTGATCGATAGCGGCAATCGTTGACATAAAGGTTTCGTTTAACGTGGGCAATGCCCAAATTCATTGGCCATTCAATATAATTATTTTTTCAAACAAAAGTTGAATAATTGATAACTTGTAACCTGAATTGAAACGAGTTCACAAACCAAAAACACTATGCAAAAGTTTGTCTCCCTTTCCATTGTGGCTGTCTTTCTGATTACCTGGACTTCCAGTTGTGCCAACGACCACAAAAAACCTGAAGTAGATACCACCGGTCTCCCCCCGGTTGAGAAAAGAAAAGCGAATACAGATTATAAGCCGGCTTATGCCAGGCAGACCCGTGTTAATGGTGTGAAAACCAAGGCGGCATATACCGTAACCAACCTGGCCGATAAATTGGGCAGACCCTGGGCCATCATCGGGATGCCCGATGGGCGGCTGTTGATGACGGAGAAATCGGGCTACCTTCTTCTCATGGACGCAGAGGGAAAAAACCCAAAAAAGATTGTGGGTTTACCTGTTGTGGATGACCGGGGACAGGGAGGATTATTGGATGTTGCCCTCGACCCTTCCTTCAACACCAATAGAATGATCTATTGGTCATTTTCAGAAAAGACCGGTGATGCCAACCTGATGGCCGTGGCCAAAGGCAAATTGAACGAAGCCGCGGGTAAAGTGGAAAATGCCACAGTTATTTTCCGGGCAACCCCGGCCTTGAACAGCACGTTACATTATGGATCCAGACTGATTTTTTCCAAAGAAGGGTATTTGTTTGTCAGCACCGGAGAACGTTCCATCCTGGAAGGCCGGGTGCAGGCTCAGAACCTTTCTTCCGGTCTGGGTAAGATCTTCCGAATAACAACTGATGGGAAACCGGCACCCGGAAACCCATTTATTGACCGTAAGGATGCGATGCCACAAATTTATGCCTATGGCATTCGAAATGCCCAAAGCCTGGACATACACCCGGTGACCGGGGAATTGTGGGAAGCTGAATTTGGTCCGCGGGGAGGCGATGAATTAAATATCATCAAGTCCGGAAAAAACTATGGATGGCCGGTGATCACGTATGGAATCGAATACAGTGGGTCCAAAATCGGGGATGCCATCCAGCAAAAACCGGGCATGGAACAACCGGTTTATTATTGGGACCCTACCCTTTCCCCCAGTGGGATGGCCTTCTACAAGGGAAATGCTATCCCTGAATGGAAGAACAACCTGTTTATTGGGGGACTCAGTGGTCAACATATCGCGCGCCTCGTGATCAAGGATAACAAAGTGGTTGGTGAAGAAAGGTTATTGGAAGATAAGAATGAACGGTTCAGGGATGTTCTCTATCACAACAATTCCCTCTATGCCGTAACTGACGGCGGGAAACTATACAGGATCAAATAAAATGGTTCATGTCGTTCAGGTTCATCATAGCCTTCTTGCTCCTTTCGGGCCTGTATGCCTGTGAAAAAGACTACAGCTATGAAGGGGGGCCTGCCCAACCAACGGGTACCCCCCGTGATCCTATCAGTTATGTGCCGACGACCAATCCTGATCTTTTTCCACTTACGCCAACCAGTGTCTGGGTTTATGATGATATGACCTTTCCGGGTGATTCGGTGATCCGGCGATTCCTGGCACCAGCAACTCTTGACAATCTTCCGTACCAGGAATGGAATGAGTTCAAGAGTTTTTACCCGGCCAATAACAAACAATATTATCGGAAAAGCGGAGAAGACTATTTCCGGTATGTATCCGTGAGTGGGTTTACCAGTTATCTCAACTTTTCCCCTTCGATCTATGACCATCTGAATTTTCTAAAGGAAAATCTCAGTACCGGACAAAGCTGGTACTCACCCGAATACCAGGGTCGTACAAGTGTAGGCATTCAGGTAAAAGTATTAAGGTACCAATTCCGTTGTGTGGCCAATGATGATACCCTGTCTGTTAATGGAAACCGGTTTAGCCATGTCTGCATCATTCAAATGCGCCCTGAGGCCTGTGACCCTGGAGGAATACCGCAACCAACCGGAGAAATGCATACCTTCTATTACGCAAAGGGGATCGGACTTATCTACAGTACTTTTTTTAATACCATAAAATCACACGAGGTGTTAAAGATCAGGAGATGGGTGATAGGATAAGCCAAACCCGAAGTTTCCTAAACAATTCAATTCTTATTTTGGCAGATAAACCAGAAAGCCGGTTCCAATGGCAATTCCATTTCTTGCCTGCCCTTTCACTTTGGCATAAGCATATCCCAGGGAAAGCTCAAAGGATACATTTGGGCTGACAAATATTACCGGACCGGCATTAATAGAAAATGTATTTACCGAGTTTTTGACTTCTGTCTTGCTTTCGGAATAAACAGGGGAGCCACCCGTACCCAATACCGGACCGGTTGCCTGTTTGGATTTTGTATTTGCCTTTTCCTTACCATAGGTCCATCCCGCTTCAGCAAAGAGGTTTAACCTCTTTTGTTCAGGTAAGAAATAATACCTGAGGAAAGGCCCTATAGCAAACTGGTTAACTTTGCTGATACTGTAGGTTTCAGTTTCATACAGGGGCGTTATAGCAAATAGGTACTGGTCCTGCTTTACGTGTGAATAACCGATTTTGAGACCTACCGCTAAGCGGTCGATGACAAAATAACCTAATTTGGGCTCAAGAGTTAGTTGGGTTTCTTTATAATCCTGTTTAAAGAATGGCTCATCCTGATCTGACTTTTGCCAGGAAAAATTTCCTGCGCCTCCAAGAAGGAATTGTCCTTTTTTCAATTGGGCATTTGATATCAGGGCGGAAAAAACCAAAAGGGTCATTAAGTATAATCTCATAGTGCCCAAAGTTATTTTAATCTCCGTGACAGGTCAAGCTGATTTTTATCAGCGGTTTGTTTCGCCAGTTCATACCCGGCATCCGCATGCCTGATTACTCCCATACCGGGGTCATTGCGTAGCACCCTGGCCAGTCTGGCGGCAGCCGCTTCGGAACCATCTGCCACAATCACCATACCGGCATGGATACTATAGCCCATGCCCACTCCCCCGCCATGATGCAGGGAAACCCAACTGGCGCCACCGGCGGTATTCACCAGTGCATTTAATAAGGGCCAGTCAGCCACGGCATCACTGCCATCAAGCATGGATTCGGTTTCGCGGTTGGGGCTGGCTACGGAACCTGTGTCCAGGTGATCGCGACCAATAACGATGGGGGCCTTCACTTTTCCGGTACGAACCAATTCATTAAAGGCTAGTCCGGCTTTTTCCCTTTCCCCTTGTCCCAACCAACAGATACGTGCCGGTAACCCCTGAAAAGCGATCTTCTCTTTTGCGAGGGTGATCCAACGTTTTAAGGATTGATTCTCCGGAAATAATTTAAGAATCAATTCATCGGTAACGGCAATATCTGCCGGGTCCCCGCTCAGCGCCGCCCAGCGAAAGGGACCTTTTCCTTCGCAAAAAAGCGGACGGATATACGCTGGTACAAAACCCGGGAACGAAAAACATCTTCCCTTGGGGAAGCCAGTCGTATTATGCCCTTTTTCAAATTCCTCCGCCCGGGCGCGGATATTATTTCCATAATCAAAGGTTATCGCCCCCTTGTCCATCAGTTGAACCATTAGCTGAACATGACGGTACATGCTTTCATAACTCAACTTGGTATAGGCAGCAGGATCTTTTTCCCGAAGGGCATTGGCTTCCGCATTGGTAAGGGTATGAGGCACATATCCGATCAGTGGGTCATGCGCGCTTGTTTGATCGGTAAGTGTGTCTGGAACGATCCCTCTTTCGACCAGTCTTTCCAACAGGTTGACAGCATTAGCCAGCACACCTATGCTTTTGGCTTCTCCATTTTTTTTGTATTCCAGGGCTTTGTCAATGGCCTGGTCAATATCCAGGCTTTTCTCATCAAGGTATCTTGTCTCTATTCGCTTATCAATACGCCATTCCTCCACTTCAGCGACCAGGGCTACCCCGCCATTCATGGTGATAGCCAGCGGCTGGGCACCACCCATGCCACCCAGACCGGCGGTAACATTCAATGTGCCTTTGAGAGAGCCATGATAGTGTTTGTCAGCCAGGGCTGCATAGGTTTCGTAAGTACCCTGTACGATCCCCTGACTACCGATGTATATCCATGAACCTGCAGTCATTTGTCCATACATCATCAAACCCTTTTTCTCCAATTCATCAAAATGCTCCCAGGTGGCCCAATGGGGAACCAATTGGCTATTGCTTAACAATACTCTTGGTGAATCGGGATGGGTTTTTAATATCCCAACCGGTTTGCCACTTTGGATGAGCAGGGTTTCATCGTTTTCCAGGACCATAAGCGCCTTGAGGATGTCTTGTAATGCCTGGTGGTTACGGGCAGCTTTACCCCGTCCGCCATAAACGATCAGGTCTTCCGGTCTTTCTGCAACAGCCGGATCAAGGTTATTCAGGATCATCCGGTAAGCGGCTTCCTGTATCCATCCTTTACATCGTAAGGTGGAGCCGGTGGGTGTTTGGGGAATGATTGACATAAAATATCTTATTTACCAAGTAAATTCATTAAAACCCTGATTGGTTGACAGGCCAATGGAAGATGCGAATTCATTTACCCTTTCTACCAGGCCAAACTCTTTTATCAACCCGGATACCTTGTTGATATCCTCGGCAAATATCCTGTCCTCAACGGCAAAGCCAACATAGTCACGTACATATTCATGCGCAAACTCAAGGATGGCTGAACTTTTCAGCGGGCGCCGGAATTCAATGGCCTGACAGGCAGAAAGAAGCTCAATGGCGAGGATATATTCCAGATTGTCCAAAACCCGGTTGAGTTTCCTGCCGCTGATACTTCCCATGCTTACATGGTCTTCCTGTCCCAGTGAAGTGGGTATGCTATCGGCGCTGGAGGGGAAGCAGAGTGTTTTATTTTCGGTTACCAGGGCGGCCGTGGTGTATTGAGGGATCATAAATCCGGAGTTTAGCCCCACATTATTCATCAGCAGCATGGGTAGCCCCCATTTTCCTTCGAGGAGAAGATAACAACGTCGGTCACTGATATTTCCAATTTCAGCAGCGGC
Source organism: Chitinophagaceae bacterium (assembly GCA_041916555.1). Classification (GTDB taxonomy): domain Bacteria; phylum Bacteroidota; class Bacteroidia; order Chitinophagales; family Chitinophagaceae; genus SpSt-398. Next base: position 8,481 of record JAYRZH010000094.1, read on the forward strand.
AAAACAGGCATAATCCAGGGGGAGAGCCATCGGTTGGCCATGGAAGTTGCCCCCACTAATCGTATCATCAGCGTTAAAGACAATGGGATTATCTGTCACCGCATTTAATTCCACCTGCGTCATTTCCTTTAGATGCAGCCAGGCATTCCGTGAAGCGCCATGAACCTGGGGCATACAACGCAGGGAGTAGGGATCTTGAACCCGGCCACAATCCACATGGCTTTGCATGATTTCAGATCCATCCAGAAGTGTTCTTAGCCGTTGGGCCACCAATTGATTTCCCCGAAAAGGGCGCAGTTGGTGGAGACGTTCATCAAAGGGGGCCTTGGTGCCGGTAAGCGCTTCAAGACTCATGGCGCCAATGATATCGGCTGCTTCCAGGCAATTGTGCATGCGTTGGACGGCCTTTATGGCAAAGGAAAGGATGAACTGGGTACCGTTAATAAGGGCCAATCCTTCTTTGGGACCAAGTTGCAAGGGTTGGATTCCTTTTTGTTTTAAAACCTTATGGGTATCCAGGCGTACACCATTCAGGTAACATTCCCCTAAGCCAATCAGCGGAAGAAAAAGATGGGAAAGCGGGGCGAGGTCGCCACTGGCACCAACACTGCCTTTTTCCGGCACCACAGGAATGATATCCTGTTCAATATGCCAGCAAATCCGATCCAGTGTTTCCATGCGAATACCACTATACCCCTGAGCCAGGGCATGAACTTTGGTAATAAGCATCAGTTTGGCGATTTCCACCGGAATAGGGTCACCCACCCCAACGCTATGGCTTTGCAGGATCTTATGTTGAAGCGTGGTGGTATCATCCGGGGATATGCGGGTATTGGATAAAATACCAAACCCGGTGTTGATGCCATAAACCGTCCGCTCCTGTTCCACAATGGAGGTAACCTGTCGTTGGCTTTCTTCGATCTTCTCCCTGGCCTGGGTTGAGAGGATCCCTTTTAGTTTCCCCTGAGCAATATCCAGGGCCTTGGCGGGAGTCAGGGAGTCTATTCCGTAATGAAATGTATCATTCATAGGCTGCAATCTCGGTCAAAAGTACATGAGTGGGGAAATAAAAACAGCGATATTGTTTAAAAATACCTGAAATAAAAAAACCCCGCCGTTGGCGGGGTTTCTGTGATCCGGATTGGATTCAAACCAATGACCTACTGCTTAGCATACCTACTACAACTTTCGTTGCTTCCGCCTGCAGCGGAATTTGGGGTCTGGACTATAACTTCACCATCGCAGGTGTGCCACGTTTAGTCTCTACGGAACCTTTCTAAACTGATCAGCTAATTTAATCCTATTAACCTGACCATTCTGAGGCTTACCTACTCTCAAAGTAATTGATTGTCCATACCATTTCGGATCAAAGTAATAGCAGCTATCGGTCTGTGGACAATAAACAGCAAAGATGTCAACTTCGCTTTTGTCAATCGACTTCGACATCACCCCCTTTGAACTACTGTAACTACTACGAAATGGTATTTCAAGCGTTCCTCTTTTAGTCAAATTCCTGTACTTAACTTGCACTCTTATAAATTGACCATTTTTGTACAAAACCAGGTCAAAAGGTGCATGTTCAGTTTCAGGATTTAATAACAAAAACCCTTGATTAAACAAATCTAACTTAGCCTTCAGTACGCCAAGATCACCCTTGTTCTTTGTATGATGAATAATCATTCCACAATTTAAACCAGGTGAATCTAAAGTTTCCTCGGTATCGCCATCTGTTTATACGACAGGAAGGGTTCACCGATACGGTGGCATCCACTTGACCGGTTCGATTTCCCGATCAAGGCTCCAAATTTAAAGGCAGTTGCTCTATTCAACTGAGCTACCGGACCATTATAAAAAGAACTTCAATAAACAAACCGCTAATAACCAACATCAAACAGCCTAAATTACCAGCCATTCTTTATTAGCCCGCAAAGGTAATTTTTTTTTAGCTTGCGACCAAAGTCTTCCCCATGGATGTGAAAATTGAATCGTCGTGGAAAAAGGTGCTAAAGGCCGAATTTTCCAAGCCCTATTTCCAGCAGATCGTCCTCCATATAAAGACGGAAAAAAGCCAGGGTAAGACCATCTATCCTTCAGGCCCAAACATCTTCAATGCTTTTGACCAAACCCCGTTCAACCATGTTAAACTGGTGATTCTTGGTCAGGATCCTTATCATGGACCCGGGCAGGCGCATGGATTGAGTTTCTCTGTTCCTTCCGGAATACCCCAACCACCCTCGCTTATTAATATTTTTAAAGAGATTGAAGCCGATCTCGGTGTTAAACCTCCCCGTACCGGAAACCTCGAACATTGGGCCAGGCAGGGGGTTCTTTTATTAAACGCTTCACTTACTGTGAGGGCAAACGAACCTATGAGCCATGCCAAAATTGGGTGGGCACAATTTACAGATACGGTAATTCAAACCATTTCCCAACAACGGGAACACGTGGTATTCCTTCTATGGGGAAAATTTGCAAGGGAGAAAAAAGTATTGATCGATACCACCAAACACCTGGTGTTGGAAGCGGCTCACCCTTCTCCCCTTTCCGCGCATAATGGCTTTCTGGGTTGCCGGCATTTTTCAGCGGCCAATCATTATCTCGTAAAAAATGGCATTGACCCCATTGATTGGAAGATTGAGTAATTTACCCATTGCTACTATTTAAATTGATAAAAGAAAACTGATGTTCCCTGTCCAACTGCAATTAAGTACCAGTTTAGTCCTGCTCCGGCCACTCGACCTCGCCGACCGGGATGCTTTCCTGGCCCTGGCCCAACAAGACCCTGTCATGTGGCAGTATTTCTCCCTCAACCTGGCCGATCCTGTACAACTTGACCGGTGGTTTGACATGGCCGAAGCCGACAAAATAGCCAATACCCGGCGTCCATTTACGATCATTGAAAAATCAGGCGGACAGATCGCCGGATCCAGCAGTCTGGGAAATATTTCTCTTTATGATAAACGGGTTGAAATTGGATGGAGCTGGCTGGGCAAAGACTTCCGCAGTTCGGGTATTAATGTCAATGCCAAATACGCCATGATGAAATACGCCTTTGAAACCGCCGGCATGGAACGGGTGGAATTTAAGACGGATGTTCAAAATACCCGCGCCCGAAAAGGACTGGAAAAAGTGGGTGGCACCGAGGAAGGCATACTCCGCAGCCACATGACCATGTGGAACAACAGGAGAAGAACATCCGTGTATTATTCCGTCTTGAAAAACGAATGGCCGGACGTAAAAAGAAATCTCGAATCAGAATACAAAATCGGGTAGATTTGAACCTGAAGATGAAGACAAAACCCCAAAACCTAATACCAAAAAAAACCTAATACCTAAAACCTAATACCTAAAACCTAAAACCTACCCCCCCCAAAAAAAAATGTAATAGGTAATAAGTAATAGGTAGTAGGTTCCCAATGTATTTTTCAATTTACAGTCGCTTACTATGATAAGAAATATTCTGGCAAGGATCTGGGCGCTATGGGGATTGATCAGTTTTATCGCCACTTTTCTCATTTTCCTAATCCCTTCCCTGGCTTGCTTTCTGGTGCCTGAACCGCGGGGGCAGAAAATTTTTATTGATCTTTCGCGGGTTTGGATGAGTGTATGGCTGCGCATGGTTGGTTGCTCCCTTAAGGTCACAGGAAGGGAGTATTTCCAATCAGGGGTTTCCTATATTGTTACCTACAACCACAATTCATTCATGGACGTGCCCCTCTCCTGCCCTTTTATTCCCGGCCCGAATAAAACCATTGCCAAAAAATCATTTACCCGCATACCCATCTTTGGCTGGTATTATGCCAAGGGATCTGTATTGGTGTGCCGAAAAAGCGAAAAAAGTCG
>JAYRZH010000095.1:0-12313 GCA_041916555.1 Chitinophagaceae bacterium
CCGTTGCCTCTTTGCGTGCGCAGCGAGAAACAAGAAATCCGCGCAATCTGTGAAATCATAGTAATCATCCTTATCCCTGTAATCCCCTTTACCCCAAAATCTCTACCTTCGCAAATTAAAATCCCCACTTTTCATGAAACAACTCCTTCTTTCGCTTGGTTTTCTTGCTATTTCCCTGTTTTCTTTTTCCCAAAAGCTCAAAAAAGCCGAAAAACAGATCGTCACCAATCTGCAATCCCATATTGGTTTTCTCGCCGATGACAAACTCGAAGGCAGAAGGGCCGGAACAGAAGGAGAAAAAAAGGCCATGGACTATATCTCCGGCCAGTTTCAAAAAATAGGGATCCAACCTAAAGGAACCGAAGGATATTTTCAACCTTTTGAAATATATGATGGCAAAACCATCGACCCCGCCACCCACCTGATCCTGAATGGCCACGATCTGAAAGCGGGCAAAGACTTTTACCCCCTGGCTTTCTCCGCTAATGGAAGTGTGGAAGCCTTTCCGGCCATTAGCTTAAAAGAAGAAAACACCCCCTGGTTTGTCAACGTGGCCGATATATTGGAAGACAATGAAGAAAACCCACACTTTGACCTGATCAGCTTTTTGCGTGATATGGCTGTTGACTATAAGAAAATGGGAGCCACCGCCATGCTGTTGTATAATTTGGGAAGCAAGGATGACAACCTGGTGTTTAACCCCAAGGACCGAAGCGAGGTTTCACCCATCCCCATTGTTTATGTAACCAAGACCCTTGCCACCCAATACCTGAAAGACGCCTCCGCTTCCATTGACCTGAAACTGAAAGTGGAGATAGGTAAAAAATTCCGCACCGGTCACAATGTGGTGGGATATATTGATAATGGCGCTGCCAATACCGTTGTGCTGGGCGCCCATTTTGATCACCTGGGCTATGGCGAAGATGGCAATTCAATGCTTCGCACCAGTGAAAAACTGATTCATAATGGCGCCGATGACAATGCCAGCGGTACAGCGGCCCTGCTTGAACTCGCCAGACTTTTAAAAGCCACCAAGTCAAAAGCCAGCAACTACCTCTTTATCGCGTTCTCTGCTGAAGAGCTGGGTTTAAACGGATCTAAATATTATACCGAAAACCCCACGATTGATTTGAAGAATGTCAACTTCATGATCAATATGGATATGGTGGGCAGGTTAAACGATAGCACCAAGGCGCTTACTGTGGGTGGCTATGGCACTTCCCCGGTTTGGGGCAGGCTGATCAACCCGGCCGATAAGAATCAATTTGTGATCAAAACAGATTCCAGCGGTACCGGCCCCAGTGATCATACTTCTTTTTACCGAAAGGATATTCCCGTGCTGTTTTTCTTTACCGGATTACATACCGATTACCACCGCCCCTCCGATGATGCCATTAAGATCAATTATGTAGGGGAAATGCGGATCATCCAATATATCCAGGAGATCATAAACGGGGTGAATGCGGAAAAGACCAAACTTGCCTTTACCAAAACCCGGGAAACACAAACCACCACTTCAGCACGCTTCTCTGTATCACTGGGGGTAATGCCCGATTATACCTTTACCGGTGCGGGTATGCGGATTGACGGGGTGAGCGAGGGCAAGGCTGCGCAAAAAGCCGGACTAAAAGCAGGCGATATCATCACCGCCATCGGGCCACATGGTGTTTCGTCGGTGGAAGGGTATATGCAGGCGCTGGGCAAATTCAAGAAAGGCGATAAGACAACAGTGAAGTACAAGCGGGGAGATACGACCACAGAGGTGGAAGTGCAGTTTTAGTTCTTGTTCTCTGCGGTAAATAATACCAATGAAGTTCACGCTCGATAACAAAGACCTCTCCGAAGAATTCTTCGACGGCACCCGCCTACTAGGGGTTATGGCGCCGGTGAAGGATTACCAGTTTGTCTGGCAACTCAACGGCTTGCTGGGTCTTGATTTCAGGGTAAACAACGATATCGAGATCCAACTCACCAAGAAGAAGCGAAATTATTTCTTCGCGGTGTATGAGTTTAAAGAACCCACAGGCTCACTGGAGCATTATATCTACAATAACCAGTTTGATGGGGAATATCTTCTACCCGAATTCCGCAACCTCGATTTTCTATGGCTCATGAAAGGCGATATGGTCACCGACCCCTACCTGCAACAGGTGATCAATGATATACGCTCCATCAGTGGAGTACAGCTTGTCACGGAATTGACACATGAGAAGATCAAGAATAAAGAACACATGGTATTCTAGCCAATAGCGATTTACTCATTACAAGTTTTCCTAAATTAAACCATCTGTTTCTGGCAAAGTCTTTGAATGGTTAAAATAAAAAACCATGAAAAGAAAACTCTTTGGCTTAGTTATACTCACAGTAATGGGTACACTAAACACACTTGCGCAGTCAGATATTTATTTGAAAGGCGGATTAAACCTGGCCAATGTATCGATTACGGAGAATGGGGGCATTGATGATGCCAATACCATGGCTTCCTTCCAGGTTGGTTTTGTGGGGGATATCAAGTTGGCAGATGTAATTTCCCTTCAGCCTGGGTTATTGGTTACCGGGAAAGGTTCCAAAACCCAATCAGGCGATGTGGGAGATGCCAACTATTACCGGGCGACAACCAACCCGATTTATCTGGAGTTGCCGGTAAACCTGGTATTCCGGGTACCGCTGCAGGGGATGAGTTCGAATTTTTTCATTGGAGCGGGTCCTTATGTTGCCATGGGTTTTGCGGGAAAGAGAAAAGCGACAGGCAGTGTTTTAGGGGTCGATTTTGATTCCGAAGAGAACATTGAATTTTCCGATGATGATCCTACCACTTCAGGTGAAGAAGGCGCTGGATTTGGGATCATGAAGCGTTGGGATTATGGCCTGAATGGACTGGTGGGGTTTCAGGGTGAGCGGGCTTTCTTTGCCGTGAACTATGGACATGGACTGGCCAAGCTTCAATCAGGGACGACGAATGGAGAGGATAATAACAATAAACATAGGGTGCTGAGTTTTGTGGTGGGATTTAGGCTTTGAGGTTGGGATCACCGCGGAGAACATGAGTAAGCGGAGATACGCAGAGAAATTATTAATTATTAGTTTTTTCCGGGAATCATCTGACTGGTTAATAACTAATAGATATGGTTAAAATAAAAATCTCTCTGCGTATCTCTGCTTACTCATGTTCTCTGCGGTAAATTAAACCCCCACCCCAATAACCTTCTCCCCCTTTTCAACCATTCTCCCCACAGGCTCTACATACGCCTCCAAACCAAAACTCTTCAAAACTTCAACAACCTCCGTTTTACTCTCCGGGCTTACCGCTATCAGCAACCCACCATTGGTTTGCGGGTCAGGTAAAAGAGTAAAAGCTTCCATCACATTCACCCCTTTTTCAAATTTTACTTTGCTTCCATAGCTGGTCCAGTTGCGGGTGACCGCGTCGGGGAATATTTTTTCGGAAATATAATGGGAAACATTATTCAGTTTGGGTAATGCCTGGTAAGAGATCTCGGCGCTGAGGCCACTGCCTTCCGCCATTTCAATCAGGTGACCAAGCAGGCCAAAGCCGGTAACATCCGTCATGGCCGTTACGCCTTTGATGGTGCCGAGTTTTTCACCCACTCGATTTAGGGTAGTGAGTTGTTTGATCAGGGCGGGTCTGTCTTCTTCATTGAGTTTGCCTCTTTTCTGCGCGGTGGTCATTATCCCCACTCCCAATGATTTGGTTAGAAAAAGCAGGTCGCCTTCTTTGGCGGTATCATTTCTTTTCAGGTTTTCAATGGGGAGGATGCCGGTGACTGCCAGTCCAAAAATTGGTTCGGGGGAATCGATGCTATGTCCACCGGCAAGAGGAATACCCGCTTCTTTGCAGATTGATTTTCCTCCGTCAATCACCTGGCGGGCAATATCGGCGGGGAGTTTATTGATAGGCCAGCCCAGAATGGCGATAGCCAGCAAGGGCTTCCCTCCCATGGCATACACATCGCTGATGGAGTTGGCGGCTGCGATACGGCCAAACTCGACGGGATCATCAACAATGGGCATAAAAAAGTCGGTGGTGGAGATCAGGGCATTGCCATTTCCCATATCATAGACGGCGGCATCGTCTTTGGAGTGGTTTCCTACCAGCAGGGCCGGTTCATCGGGTAAAGTGATATGTCCTTTCAGGATTTCTTCGAGTACTGCCGGGGCAATTTTACAACCACAGCCCGCGCCATGGGAGTATTGGGTGAGGCGGATCGTTTCCATTTTTCAAAGGTACATATTCACCGCAGAGAACAAGAGAGCGGAGATACGCAGAGAAAATTTTTAGCCTGTGGCGATTTCTTCCGTCTTAGCGTCCTGGCGGTAAATTTTTTATTATAAAATCCTCTGCGTAACTCCGCGTTCTCTTGTTCTCTGCGGTGAAAAAAACTCCCATTACCCCCTCTTCCTCCGTAATACCACTCTCGCATTACGATTATAATCCGCGCTAAACCGCACCATATACCGTTCATTACCATCATACACTATCAATAAACCGGTATTGGGGGGGTATGCCCCAAGGTTTTCCGCATATAAAACCAATTCAAGACTATCTGTACCGGCAGGAACATAGATCGTTTTCTTGATGGCACTGGATTTCAGTCCCTGGTTGGCCAGGAACAACTCCCCATTCAACAATACACTCACGGTATCCCCATCCACTTCGCCGTTATCATACAGGGCCAACACCAAGCTGTCAGAAACAAAGCTGATGGTCTCGGGTTTTTCTGCCTTGCGCGCGCTTACCTGGGCGGCAGGAACCACTTTGGCGGGCTCGGGCTTCTTATTTTCAGCAGGCGGGGTTGATTTTACCACAACCTCTTCCTTCTTCTTCGCCAATTCTTTTGCACGGGCCTCCTCCTCTTTTTTCCTGGCCGCTTCATTGGCCTTGGCGATCGCTTCATTTTTCTTAGCTTCTTCCCTTGCTTTAGCGATCTCTGCTTTTCTCGCGTCTTCTTCCGCTTTGGCTAGGGCTTTGGCCCTGGCTTCTTCTTCACGCTTTGCTTCTTTTTCCTTTCTGGCCTCTTCCCGCGCAACTTCTTTCTCCTTTGCCGGATCTGGGTTTCCAACTTTTATAAATACCATTTCCTTTTTCTTCGGGGCTTCTTCTTCTTCTTTTTTATCCCAGGCCAGTGACTTATGCAAACCCAGATCACCTAAGTGTTCATATACCCTTGACTTGTTCAGGTCCTTTTCTTCCTTGAGGGAAATCGTTCCGGTGATGGCATAAAACTCACGGGTCTTGTTGGTCTTCCAGGTTCCCTGAATATGCCAGGTGCTATCCACCGGGTTCATGCGAAAGGTGATGGTACGTTTAACGCGTTTATCAAGTTTGGTAAATAGGTTGGTGCTCACCAGTTCATCATCGGTTACCTCACATACTCCATCCACAATGGTACCTTCCACACGTTTAACGATATAGTACAGGTGATCGTCTTCGAGAAAAGTGGCATAGGAATAACCATACACTTTACCCCGGTATTCGGTAAGGGCCAATTCAAAGGTCTGGTCATTTCGTGCTTGGGCGGAATCGTTGGTAAGGGTACCGGTCCAGACGCCAGAAAGCGTTTTTTGCGCCAAGGCGCCTATGGGAAGGAGCAGGAGTATAAAGATTAATTTTTTCATAATTGGATTTTGGGGTTTCTCGCCGAGAGCGCCACGGCAGACTTCTTATCGAAAACTGGAGGGCCGCTGCGTCCGCCTGATTCTTTGCGTACTCCGCGAGAAACTATACGTCAATGATTTTTAAACTATTATCGCTTTGAACCTTTTCACAAAAAACCGTATGTAATAACGTATCCAGCCCCTCCCTGTTGTGTAAACTCTTCAAATACCACTTATCGTAATACTTCAGTAAAATGCGAAAACTTTCCTTCGTATTCCCTTCTTCCAGCAGGCGGATAGCGTTTTTGGTCTCGAGACCCCCTAAGCGACTGGAAATCCGGCCAATCGCATTGATCATCCGTTCCCGGTCGAGTTGACCATATCCATCCACAATATGATCGAGTCTTTCTTCAAAGGGGATATCCAGGAACCAAACGGGGGAGCGTCGCATGGTCTTCCACAAATCTGAATGGATATTGACATGCCCGATCCGCTGGCTTTCGTCTTCGAGCCAGACCACCCGGTTCATGTTTCGGGTTTCGTCCGATTCCTGTCCCGACCCCGTAAGCCGGTATAGTTCCAGACCCAACAGGTTGTCAAACATCTCCTGGCTGGGTTGTTCGGGCATGCCGATATTGCCAAAGGCCGAGCCCTTATGCCGGGCCAGGCCTTCCAGATCGATCACCGCTTCCCCTTTTTGCTGAAGGGACTGAAGCAATTCTGTTTTTCCCGAACCAGTGTATCCACCCAGGATGCGAAAAGAGAAGGGGAGTAAAAAACTATCCAGGACAAAACGCCTGAAACTCTTGTAACCACCTGTCAGGCTATATACTTTGAAACCATAGAGGTCAAGCAGCCAGGCAATACCTGCGGAACGCATACCACCCCGCCAGCAATAGACAAAGATCTCTTTGGAAGCAGATTTTTGTTCCTGTAAAATGGATTCGGCCTTTTCCACCATGCCACGCATTTTTGGACCAAAAAAATCCAGTCCGGCCTTGATGGCATCTTCGCGGCTTTTTTGTTTGTAGAGGGTGCCGACGATCTTTCTTTCCTCATCCGTAAATAATGGGAAGGAGATAGCGCCAGGAAAACAGGCGTGGTTATATTCTCCTGGAGAGCGAACATCCAAAACCGGATGAGCGGCAGATCTTTTTAAAAATTCATGGATGGAAAGGCGGGAGATGGCCATGAGATAAAATTAACTATTTACCGCTAAGACAGAAAGACGCGAGGGAACGCTAAGTCCTGGCGTTCCCTCGAGTCATTGCGTCTTTGCGGTAAAATATCATTAACCGTTCATGCTTGCCAAAAACTCCTCATTGCTCTTGGTGCCACGGATACGTTTCAGCAATTCATTCATGGCTTCTTCTGTGTTCATATCGGTCAGGTAAACGCGGAGCAGGTTCATGCGTTGAAGCACATCACGCTCAAGCAGCAGGTCATCGCGACGGGTAGAGGAAGCGGTGAGGTCGATAGCCGGGTAGATACGTTTATTGGCCAGTCGGCGGTCAAGTTGCAATTCCATGTTACCGGTACCCTTGAATTCTTCAAAGATCACTTCATCCATTTTTGAACCGGTGTCCACCAGCGCGGTAGCGATGATGGTGAGTGAACCACCATGTTCAATCTTACGGGCGGCGCCAAAGAACTGTTTGGGTTTTTGCATCGCATTTGCTTCCACACCACCCGAAAGCACTTTACCACTGGCGGGGGCCACGGTGTTGTGGGCGCGGGCGAGACGGGTGATGGAATCAAGCAGGATCACCACATCATGACCACATTCCACCAGGCGTTTTGCTTTTTGCAAAGCGATCGTGGAAACCTTAACGTGTTTTTCTGCAGGTTCATCAAAGGTGGAAGCGATTACTTCGGCCTTTACGCTGCGTTCCATATCGGTAACTTCCTCGGGGCGTTCATCAACGAGAACAACCATGAGGTAACACTCGGGGTGGTTTTCGGCGATGGAGTTAGCCACGGCTTTCAGCAACATGGTCTTACCTGTTTTTGGCTGGGCCACGATCAATCCACGCTGGCCTTTACCAATGGGGGTAAAGAGGTCCATGATACGGGTGGAGTAATTGGTGGGGGAGTCAAACAGGTTGAGCTTTTCAAAGGGGAAAAGCGGGGTCAGGTAATCAAAAGGCACACGGTCGCGAACTTCGTCGGGGCGGCGTCCGTTGATATGGTCCACTTTCAGCAGGGCGAAATATTTTTCACCTTCTTTGGGGGGACGTACGGCGCCGGTAACAGTATCACCAGTTTTCAGACCAAATAATTTGATCTGGGAGGGGGATACATAAATATCATCGGGGGAGGACAAGTAGTTGTAATCGGAGGAGCGAAGGAAACCATATCCGTCGGGCATCATTTCCAGAACGCCTTCAGCGAGGATAACGCCATCAAATTCGATGTTGAAATTGGACTCACGACGTTGGGGATAGGATTTAACCGGTCCTTTGGGTTCTTCGGGGAAACCGCCTTCTATTTCGCCTTTGAGGATGGCTTCGGCTTCGGCAAGGTCTGCGGAAGCTTCTTCACTGATCACGGGTTCAATGCTGGCGGGAGCGGGTTCTTCGGGAACGGTATCGGGTTCGGGTTTCTTTTTGGCAACTTTCTTCAAGATAGGTTTTTCATCCTTACGGGGTGCGACCTTGCGGGCGGGTTTGGCTTCGGGTTGGGGTTCTTCCACCTCGGCTTCTTCGGTGGTGAGAGCGGTGCTGGTCTTGATGATCCGTTTCCGCTTTCCTTTACCTCCATCATCATTGCCGGTTTTAGATCCGGTGATGGCCTGGCTGTCCAGGATCTTATAGATAAGCTCCTGTTTTTCCATCTTTTTCGCATTGGGGATTTTAAGCTGCTCGGCAATATCCAACAACTCCGGAACGAGCATGTCGTTCAATTGTAAAATGTCGTACATAAAAGAATCTTGAAGTTTTCAGCGGTGCTAAATCACCGGGTAATTGTTGCCAGAAATGGGTTGATTTTTAGTGAAAATGAGATCGGTAGGTCTGATGAGCTTGTTATGAGGACTATACTTATCAGCTTTCAGCCACAATATTAGGGCAAATTTAGTAAAAATCAAAGTTTTATCTTTGCCCCCTCAAATTTCGATTTATGTTTAACATTCGTGTGAAGATTAAGGAGTTGTTGCAACAGGAGCCTGCTGGTCAGGAAGTAACTGTCATGGGTTGGGTACGCAGTTTTCGGAACAATCAATTTATTGCCCTGAATGACGGGTCAACCAACACGAATCTGCAGGTGGTAGCTGAGTTGGGGAAATTCGGGGATGATCTTTTGAAAAGGATTACCACCTCCGCATCCCTGAAAGTGACCGGTAAACTGGTGCCTTCCCTGGGAAAAGGCCAGAAGATGGACCTGGTGGCCAATGAGATCATTGTATTGGGCGATAGTGATGCCGAGAAGTATCCGCTTCAGTTAAAGAACCGTCCCACCCTCGAATACCTGCGTGAGATTGCCCACCTCCGTTTTCGCACCAATACTTTTGGCGCTGTATTTCGTGTCCGTCACGCGCTGGCTTTTGCCATTCACCGTTTTTTCAATGAGCGTGGATTTTTATACATGCATACACCCATCATTACGGCGAGTGATGCGGAAGGGGCGGGAGAAATGTTCCGGGTCACTACCCTGCCGCTGGATAATCCGCCTAAAAACGAGGACGGCTCTATCAATTTCAAGGAAGATTTTTTTGAACGCTCCACCAACCTTACCGTGAGTGGACAACTGGAAGGGGAATTGGCCGCTACCGCCTTTGGCGAGATCTATACATTTGGTCCCACATTTCGCGCCGAAAACTCAAACACCGCGCGTCACCTGGCCGAGTTCTGGATGATTGAACCGGAGATGGCCTTCTATGACCTGGAGGATAATATGAACCTCGCTGAGTCATTTATCAAATACATCATTCGCTATGCGCTGGAAAATAACCGGGAAGATATCGAGTTCCTTGCGCAGCGACTCGCAGAAGAAGAAAAGCAACTGCCCCAGGATAAGCGGAGTGAAATGGGATTGCTTGAGAAACTTGAATTTGTATTGAACAACGATTTTCAACGCCTGAGCTATACCGAGGCCATTGATATCCTCACCAATAGCAATCACAACAAGAAGAAAAAATTCCAGTACCCGATTACCGGATGGGGCATGGACCTCCAGAGTGAGCATGAACGCTACCTGGTGGAAAAGGAATTTAAGAAACCGGTAATCCTATACAATTACCCCAAAGACATAAAGGCCTTTTACATGCGGGTGAATGAGGATGGTAAGACCGTAGCGGCCATGGATATCCTGGCCCCTGGCATTGGGGAGATTGTAGGGGGCAGCCAGCGTGAAGAAAGGCTGGAGGTATTGGAAAACCGGATGCAGGAAATGCATGTGCCGGTGGAGGAATTAAGCTGGTATCTGGATACAAGACGATTTGGTACCATCCCACACGCGGGATTTGGTTTGGGCTTTGAAAGAATGGTACAGTTTGTTACGGGGATGACAAATATCCGCGATGTCATTGCCTTTCCGCGAACTCCTGGCAGTGCATCCTTTTGATTTTTTGGATGGTTTCTCGCCGCGTACGCCGCGTGAAACCATCCGAGATAACAGAATATTATTCGTGGACGCACATTACCGGCACTTTCGATTGCACCAGCAATTGTTTTGTACTGCTAGGTTTAAATATCCCTTCGAGTAATTTGTGTTTTTTGGGAATGGTGATCAGCAGGTCGAGGTTATTTTTTTCTGAAAAATCATTCAACCCGTCCTCAATATCTTCATGGTTTATGAAGTGGTAATTGGGGTTCATGTCTTCCAGCAGCGTATGCAGCAAAAGGGATTGTTCCGGGGTTTCGGGTTCAAAATGTTTGCCCTGGTAGTCCACATTAAGTACATGCAATTCGGCGTGCATTTCAGAAACCAGCGATTTGATATAGTCTGTTGGCGTGGTTTCCACTACTTCCTGGAAATCGCAGGCAAAACCCACTTTTTTTATCCCTTTTCCATATTCCTTGCCTGGGGGTACTACAATGACAGGCCATTTCAGGTGTTTGATGGCGGTGAGGGTGGTGCTGCCAAAAAGTATGCGTTCCAATCCGGTGGAGCCCTTGGTCCCCATTACTACAGCAAAGGGTTGGAGGTGCTGACAGAGGTCTTCCAGTTCATCTACGGTATTTCCGAGACGCGATTCAGTATAGACTTTTAGTTTGCCGGAGGAAACATGCTCCAGGTCGGCCTTCAATTCCCGGAGTTTTTCCTCGCTGCCCTTTTTCAGTTCATCCACAGATACCATAACCACAGGCACCTCTGTCATGGACACCGGAACCTGGTACACGTGAAGCAGGGTAATACTGGCATTGATCGCCTGGGCCATATCCGCGGCATAGTTCATGGCGTTGGTGGCAATGGGCGAAAAGTCGGTGGGGACAATAATGGTTTTCATGACCGTTATTTTAGTCTTATAAAGTTACCATAGTAAAGGCCCCCACGGGTATGATTATTGTCATTTTCCCTGATGAGTCGAAGATGGTTTACCACAGAGAACAGGAGGGCGCAGAGTTTTTAAAATACGCAGTTTAGCGGGGTGTATTTAATTGAATAGTTGGGTATTATGGCTGCATTGCCTATGGTTTGGGATATCGTATGCAGCATTTAAACATATATGGGAGTCTGACCAAGTGTTAGCTTTTCCAAACCAGTTTCAATGCTGTCGGAACTTTTCAGAGCTCAGGATAGGAACTGAGGATAGGGTTTCGGGGTGTAAGGAAACCACAGAGACACAGAGACGCTGAGGTAGGCTGTAGCGCTCTTACAGAGCTGTAAGCTGGGGAAGTATTGTAGCTGCAGGAAGGTTGATATACCGATTGTATAGTTTCTATATTTTCTCCATGAAAGGGTATCATTTGTGTTGACCCGCTGGCGTCAACGGAGAAAATCGCTGACATGCTTTTGGATGGTTTTCTTAACTGAATCCCAGGTTTGGCCTTTCAGGCTTACCGGCTCCTCGGTTTCTTCAGCATCGTCGAAATAGGTCATTGCATAAGGAACAGAGACCAGCAATTGTTGGTTGGGGTATTTGTTGCTATAGTGGTCTATAAAGTCTTTTACAGAATAATGATTGAGTAATTCGGCAATATCCCAAAAGTCTTTTTTTACGCCGCGTTTCATTATAGCGGCTATTTTCATTCCCATAATATCGGGGATGCTTGCAAAACGGATATCGTCAATAACAACAGTGGCATTCAGCAATGGGTGATGATGGTGCTTTACAAGGTCGGTTTTTACTCCATTCGTATATCCGAAAAGGCCGATAGGGTTCATCAGATTTCGATAAGAATAACCAGGAACATCCCTCTCCAGTGCGGCAGCGATTGTGGCATTATCAAATTCCGTGGAGGAAAACAGATCAATATCATCTGATAAGCGATGACCGTAAATTAAGGAGAGAGCTGTACCGACTACTAAATAAAAGTCTGCCAGTTCTGGCACTTTCATCAGTGCCTTTAATATATCCAGTGTTCCGGGTTCGACTGTTTGGGTTTGTAGCATCTGAAATCAGTTATTGGGCGATCAATACAAGCGGCAGCAAGATAAACGGTAGGCAGCGTTAAAAATTTAGCGTTCAGTAATGCTGTACGTACGTTCTCATCCCCATAATAACGGCGGCAGTTACGAATATCTTCCACATCGCCCC
>JAYRZH010000096.1:0-11992 GCA_041916555.1 Chitinophagaceae bacterium
CGTTCACCCCCAAGTGGAGAGATACCCCCTTAACTGATACTGAGCGACCGGTCGGGGATTACCGTTTCCAAATTAACTGTAAACATGGTACCCAGTCCCCGGCAGGTTGGACAGGCCCCATACGGTGAATTAAAAGAAAAGGAATTGGGTGAAGGCTCCTCATAGCTGATACCGGTATCCTCACACATCAATTGTTTGGAATACTGCACCACTTTGCTGGAATCATTGACCAATAAAAACATCAGGTCCTTTCCCAGGCGAAGCGTTTGCTGTACACTCTGGCTCATCCTGGACTTTAAATCGGGAGTAACCTGTAACCTGTCCACCACCAGTTCAATATCATGGATCTTATACCGGTCAACCTGCATCTTGGGCACCAGGTCCTTTACCTCCCCATCGACACGCACTTTCAGAAAACCCTTTTTGCGCATGTCTTCAAACAACTCACGGTAATGACCCTTGCGGCCCCTAACCAATGGCGCCAGCAAATGAATTTTCGCCCCTTTGTACTTTTTGTAAATATTATTGACGATCTCTTCCTCCGACCACTTCACCATCTTCTTTCCGGTGTTATAGGAATAGGCTTCGCCGATCCGCGCATAAAGAAGACGCATGAAATCATAAATCTCCGTAACCGTACCCACCGTAGAGCGGGGGTTCTTGTTTGTGGTTTTTTGTTCGATGGAAATGACAGGAGATAACCCGGTGATCTTATCAACGTCCGGACGTTCCATATCCCCGATAAACTGACGGGCATAAGAACCAAAGGTTTCCAGGTAACGACGTTGACCCTCTGCATAAATGGTATCAAAGGCCAGTGATGATTTACCACTGCCACTGATACCAGTGATCACCACCATTTTATTCTTTGGAAGTGAAATGTCAATGTTCTGTAAATTATGTACCCGCGCTCCGAGTATATCTATGGAATCGTCTGTTTTACTCATGGTATGCGAAGTTAGGCAATACCTACTTTTCCACATTCTACCACTCTGGCATCATTTTTTAACCCTCTTACCCGAGTACCCAATTACTTCAATAAAAAAATAGAGACTATGAAAAAGACCATGCTATTAGCAGCGGTATCACTACTGTTTTGCCTCCCAATGTTAAATGCCCAGACCGAGCCAGACACAACCAAACCTAAACAACCCGATACGGTCAAACCCAAGGTGCCCGACACCATGATGAGTTCCAACGCGACGGTTGTGGATATCAGTTCCAAATACCAGCGAAAAGAAATGCCATCGGCCCTTACGATTGAAAAGGTTTTTCCTGTAGTAGGTAGTTATGTATCCAATTCCGATCCATCGGTGGTAACCATCAAAATTGATGAGACAAGCAAAAGCTGGATCCATATTTCCGGTTTGCCCCAGGGTAATATCAAAGCCATGTTGATGCGATCGCCCGCCGTGTATAAGATCCCGGCCCAAAAATCTGATGCCGGAACCGATATACCCGAGGGCACCCTCATATTTACCCCCGATGTCAATGCCCTGCATATCTGTATCGGAAAACCCTTTGAATTTGCCAACCCCGGCGCGGTATTCCAACCCATGACCCAGGAAAAAACCACCGCACCGGAAAGACCTAAAAAGGATAAAAAACCCGAGGCCTGGACCTACAATGGAACCAAACAGGAAATCATGACCACAGCCAAACAATAAACCAATCAGGAAAATTGAAAATTGAGCAAGCTCACATTTTCAAATTGGGAAATTGTTCCTATCTTTGTTCCAGTTCTTTTCAACCACTACTTATCAAGAAAGGCTGAGGGAAATGGCCCGATGAAGCCTTGACAACCTGCCACGTTAACAGCGTGATAAGGTGCCAACTCCAGCCCGATGGACTATCGGGACAGATAAGTCAGATTCAAAGCCTCGTTAATATATATCTCATTATAACAGCGCTCATCTGACTTCAGGTGAGCGCTTTTTTTTGGCGTCCCGCTTTCTGATAAGGACCAAATAGAAAAGAACCGGAAAGCTATGTCCACCCAATTATTTACTTACGAACAACCATTCGTCCTCGAAAGCGGGCAGGTATTGCCGGGCTATCACCTGGCCTATACCACCCTGGGATCCCTCAACCAGGAAAAAGACAATGTGATCTGGATTTTTCACGCCCTTACCGCTAATAGCAACCCTGCCGAATGGTGGCCCGGACTGGTTGGGGAAGGAAGATTATTTGATCCGAAAAACCACTATATCATCTGTGTAAACATGCCTGGAAGCTGTTATGGCAGCATCGGTCCGCTGGAAACCAACCCGGCGACCGGGCAAGCCTGGTTCCACCAGTTTCCCCTGTTTACAACACGCGACATGATCCGTGCCTACCAGCCTCTGCGTAAAGCGCTGGGGATTGAAAAAATCCACCTCGGCCTGGGCGGCAGCATGGGTGGCCAGCAATTATTGGAATGGGCTATTGAAGAACCATTCCTTTTTGAGCATATCATCCCCATTGCCACCAATGCCCAACACTCACCCTGGGGTATCGCCTTTAATGCCAGCCAGCGGATGTGTATTGAAAACGATCCTACCTGGAAGGATTCCTTTAACGAAGCTGGGATAGAAGGAATGAAAGTAGCCCGAAGCCTGGCCCTGCTGAGTTACCGGCACTATGAGGCTTATAACGCCACCCAGCCGCGCGACAAAAAAGCCCCCTGGCCAGCCCAGCATCCCTATGGGGGTGAAGCCGCTGAAAGCTACCAGCGGTACCAGGGAGAAAAATTGGGAAAAAGGTTTAACGCCTTTAGCTACTACCGCCTCAGCCAGGGCATGGATGCCCATGACCTGGCTCGTGGACGGCAGAGCGTTTCAGCCGCCCTGGGATCCATCCGGGCACGTACCCTGAGCATCGGGATCAGCAGCGACCTGCTTTTTCCACCAACAGAACAGGAATTACTGGCCCGCCATATTCCCGGTGCCAGCTTTGCCTGTATTGATTCCTTTTACGGACACGATGGATTTCTCCTGGAGTATGAAAAACTGGGGCAATTAGTCAGGGAGTTTCTTTTAAGCAAATCCTGAATGATCATTGATCAATATTTAATAACAAGCATTTAAAATAATAAGAATCATACAAAAATGGAATCTCACAAACAACTCACGATCGGTCTCTTTGGATTTGGTGTAGTAGGCGAAGGTCTTTACCGGGTACTTCAGCAAACACCCTCCCTGAAAGCGCGGATCAAAAAGATCTGTATTAAAGACGCGTCAAAGAAAAGAAACGCCCCTGCGGACCTGTTTACCACGGACAAGGATGAACTACTTTTTGACCCGGAGATCAATGTTATTGTGGAAGTGATCAATGAAACTGAACCGGCCTTTCATATAGTGACCACTGCCCTGAATAATGGCAAAGAGGTGGTAAGCGCCAGTAAAAAAATGCTGGCGGAGCATTACCCGGCCCTGCTTGCCTTGCAAAAGTCCACCGGACTATCACTGCTGTACGAGGCCGCGGCCTGTGCCTCCATTCCGGTCATCCGCAACCTGGAGGAGTATTATGACAATGACCTGCTGCATGGCATCAAGGCCATCGTCAATGGATCCACCAATTTTATCCTTACCAAAATCTTTGAAGATAAACTCGAGTTTCAGGAAGCATTGATGCTGGCCCAGCAACTGGGTTTTGCCGAAGCCGATCCCAAACTTGATGTGGAAGGATATGACGCCCTTCACAAATGGGTCATCCTTCTGAACCATGCCTATGGCATTACCAGCGCTCCCAAAGACCTGGTCTTTTCCGGTATCCAGAATATTCAACTCAGTGATGCCGTGGTTGCCACCGAAAAACAATATGCCATCAAACTGGTGGCCCAGGCCAGAAAGTTGAAAAATGGAAAAGTAGCCGCCTTTGTTCTCCCGCAATTCGTTACCCACGACGACCAACTGTCCTTTGTGAAAAATGAATACAACGGGGTGGTCATCGAAAGTGGCTTTGCGGATAAGCAGTTCTTTTATGGAAAAGGAGCCGGCTCCTTCCCTACCGCCTCGGCGGTACTGAGTGATATCTCCGCCCTCCGGTATGATTATCATTATGAGTATAAAAAACTCTACCAGCAGCCCAATGAGCTGACAGATGACTTCTACCTCCATGTATATGTCTCCTTTGAAGACCTGAAATACATCCCCAAAGAAAAATTTGAGCAAATTGAAGAATGGCATTCCCAGGAAAAACGCAAATACCTGGTAGGTATCCTTCCCTTTAGTGAGTTGAAAAACAATTCCTGGTGGAAGGAAAACAATACCTCCCTCATCCTGGCCCCCGATCCGATCGTGGAGGATATGGAAGTTAGGAAGTTGAAGAAGAAGAGTCTTGAACTCGCCGGCCTCGTCTAATCCATAGCCCTTGCGTCTTTGCGGTAAAATTTAACCGCAAAGACGCAAGGGCAGGAAGGAACGCAAGGAGTTAGGCCATACTGCCCTATTTTTGCAAAAAATTACTCCATGAGAGAACTGTCCGTCGTCATCACCGTCATGAACGAGGAAGAGAATATTGGTCCGTTACAGGAAGCTATTCGAAATGCCCTGGGGGGGATGGATTATGAGGTTGTCTATGTGGATGACGGGTCATCCGATCGCACCCGGGAGGAGATAAAGAAGCACTCTGATGACCGCACGGTTCTTGTCGAACTTCGAAAAAACTATGGCCAAAGTACGGCCATGACCGCCGGTATCGATCACTCCTCCGGTAAATATATAGCCCTGCTTGATGGCGACCTTCAGAATGACCCCACCGATATACCATCCATGCTCGAATTGCTAAAGACCGAAGACTGGGATGTGGTGGCCGGAAACAGGAAAAACAGAAAAGACGGGATGTTCCTGCGGAAGATCCCCAGTAAGATCGCCAACGCCATGATCCGCCGGATGACTGGTGTCTATATCAAAGACTATGGGTGTACATTAAAAATCTTCAAACGCGAGATTGCTGAAGACCTGGGACTGTATGGCGAACTCCACCGATTTATCCCTGTACTCGCCAAATTACAGGGCGCCAGGATCACCCAGGTGGATGTAAAACACCATGCCCGGCAATTTGGAAAAAGCAAGTATGGCATCAACCGGACCTTTAAGGTGATGAGTGACCTGATATTGATGGTTTTTTTCCGTAAGTACATTCAAAAACCCATGCACCTTTTTGGCACCATGGGCTTTATCAGTTTTGGAATCGGGGTGTTGATCAATTTATACTTGCTTATACTGAAAATCCTGGGTCATGATATTGGCGGAAAACCCCTGTTGATCCTGGGGCTTATATTGTTGTTGGGGGGGATTCAACTCATTACCATTGGCATCATTGCGGAAATCAGTGTGCGGACTTATTTTGAATCGCAGGATAAGAAGACTTATACTGTGAGGAGTATTTTTAAAGGATGATTTAATTTACCGCAGAGAACAAGAGAAAAGGAGTTACGCAGAGATATTTTTTTACGTTGACCATATGCCAATAACTAATAAATAATAACTCTCTCTCTTTATCTCTGCGTAACTCCTTTTCTCTTGTTCTCTGCGGTAAATCACATTCAACTTAATATCTTCCCATTCCCCAAATACCAATCCCTAAACGCCACCAACCCCTCCTTCAACGGAGTCTTTGGATCGTAGCCGAATAATTTCTTTGCCTTTGATATATCCGCGTAGGTCTTTGGTACATCACCCGGTTGCTCGGGCATTTGTTCTATGATGGCTTTTTTCCCAAGTACCTCTTCAAGGGCGCTGATCAGATCTTTCAGCGAAATAGAATAGTTGTTTCCGATATTCACGATTTCATAACCCGACCGGTCGTAATGAATGGCGGAAATGATCCCGGAAACTATATCCCCCACAAAAGTGTAATCACGGCTGGTGTTCCCATCGCCATACATGGTAATCGGCTTACCCGCGAGGATGGACTTGGTGAATTTATGAATGGCGAGATCGGGTCGCTGGGCGGGTCCATACACGGTAAAGAAACGCAGCGCCAGGAAACGGATTCCAAAGAGTTTATGGTAAACATGACCCAATTGCTCCCCGGCCAGTTTGGTCATGGCATAGGGACTGATGGGCATCAATTGTTCATCTTCCTTCCATGGGAAATGATCATTTACGCCATAAACACTGCTGGAGGAAGCAAAAACAAACTGCTTCACTTTTCTTTCCCGGGCAAAATCGAGCATGTTTTGTAACCCGATCACATTGGCCTGTTGGTAGGCCAGGGGATTTTCAATACTAGGACGAACCCCTGCCTTAGCCGCAAGGTGTATGATGGTATCCACCGGTTCATTGATCAGGGTGGCCAGGTCATGACCACTCACTTTTGAAAGATCGGTGGATATAAGCCTGAACCCCGGTTTGGTTTTCAGGTCCTGAATATTCAATTGCTTGATATCCGGAGAATAAAAGGGGTCAAAATCATCAATACAGGTAATCCTAACCGGCTCCTGGGCCAGCAACATCCGGATCAGGTGGTTGCCAATAAAACCGGCTCCTCCGGTGACGACATAGTGTTTCATCTTCTTTTTTTTGAACGCCGGGCGTCTTATCTTTCGCTTTCCGGATGCAAAGTAAATCAAATATTCCTTACCGGTTGGCGATCCAGGTCACAGTAGGCATGGCCCTGCTCACCCTTCTGTTTATTTTATGGCAAGGTAAAAATGGCTCCTTTTTATGGGTCAACCGACACCATAACCCTTTTCTGGACCGTTTTTTTACCCTTGCCACCTACCTGGGTGATGGCCTGGTATGGGTTCCATTTGGGTTGTATGGTCTTATTTTTCACAGACGATTCACGCTGGTAATTATTGCCGCCATTATATTATCAACGGCCTTTACCCATATATTCAAACAATTGATCTGGCCCCATGCCCTCCGTCCCATTTCCCTTCAGGAAGCTGGAATTTCCATACAAATTATAGATGGAATTAAGATGAACCGGATACACTCCTTCCCTTCCGGGCATACCGGGCAAGCTTTTACCATGGCCTTGCTGATTGCCTATTTGGTTAAACCCCGTATCTGGGGATGGATACTGCCACTTTTAGCCTTTGTAGTGGGTTATTCCCGTGTGTATCTGGGGCAGCATTTTGTCACAGATGTTTTGGGGGGAATGGTTGTGGGGTTGTTGACAGCAGGGATATGTTTGTGGGGATGGAGAAAATGGGGAAAGTAATTATTTTCCTTCCATTTTTTCAGCTTCCATTACACCGGTTACACGACGAAGCAATAATAAAGTCCGGTAAATCCTGTCTTTTTCCATACAGGCGCAGATCATTACCCGGGATACTCCGGTGCTACCGGGATCGGATTGGAGGTGAAGGCTTTCCAGGTGGATACCACGTTCAGAGAATACATGGAGCACTTTTTGCAGGCCAATAACGGGGTCTTGCATAAGGAGAACGAAAACACAGTTTTTCTTGATGGTATCGAAATTGCTTAGCGACATGGTAAAATAGTTAAAAAGTTAGGGGAAGTGAGAACACCCCCCCTATTACCAAAAACTAACTCCGGTTAGGTACCGGTTGTTACTGCTATGAGAAAGGGTTCTGCTCCCTTTTGCTCGAGGGGCCGAGTAGACACACACCCCGGTGAAAAACTTATGTAATATTTTTTTACAGATCAGCAAGGTATATACTTAAACGAGGTTCATTTTTTCAAATACATTGATGCCAGTTATAAGTACACAAAAAGAACAACAGGGTTGATTTCAGATTCTGACAGCATTCGTAATAATGACATTTCCCCGCGACAAGAAATCAAACAGAGAAGAGGGAGTAAGTAAAAACAAACTCCCGGCTATTCCGATAATTTCCTGATTGAGGAAAAAACAAGGGCCTGTTGAAACAGGCCCCGAACTTGCTTTTATAATCAAATAATCTGCTTAACACGTGAGCAATTTAGAAAAGGTTTCTGCCTGTTTTTATCTTAGTACATGGTTGCAGTTATACTGTACATGTATGTAGATTTTCGGTGGACTTTTGAAAAATTAAAGTTCCTGTGACAGATCAGAACCGGCTGGGGATTTTTCAAACTGCTTGTTTCTTCCCGAACGGATCTCATTAAAAAGGATGTTTAGCTTCTGATGCAAAACGGGTCGATATTGTTCCCGAATCGGAAATTCTTTATCCCCTAAAAACACGCGTTCATTATCAAAGGAAGTAATATGGTCAACTGAAACGATAAATGACCGGTGAATCCGGCAAAACTGGTTCTCAGGAAGGGCCGACTCCATTTGCTTCATCGTATTCAGGATGACATAGCTTTTTTCAAGTGTCACTACCTGTACATAATTCTGTCGGCTAAAGACATACAATATGTCTTTAAAGGCCACCCGGATAAACTTTCCATTCGACCGGATAAAAAAACTCGTATGCTGGACGTTGGTTGACGTTTCCAGGCCTAAAGGGGTCTGTTCCATAGCAAAACATGATTAGGTCTATTCATAAAGACGAACGAGATGAAAAAAAGGACTAGTCAGACCAGCCATTTTTTTTCAAATAATGAATTTTCGCTTTGTGTAGGCCTTAGATTACTACTCCGTTTGAAATTCCAGGCATGATATAGATAAAAAAAAGGGGAAAGTGGATACCCTCCCCGTAACACATACAGCTACCCTTTAAGTGTACTGCATGGACTGGACAGGTCAAATGACCTGTATCGTCTAAACTAACTGTACATTATTCCGGAAAGAAAAAACTCAAAAAAAGAAGAAGGGATAAAAATCCCTTCCGTATAAACCACACTTATTGATCATGAGAAAACTCGTAGTTTATTCTAAAAACTAACTTATGCAGCACCAAGTTAATGGAAAGGAAATGTCATTTATTTTATAATCCACCAAATCGGTTAAACCGTACACGAATCAGGAAAAACGATCAACGAGAATGTAATTCGCCATCCAAATCAATGAACAGAGATGCCGGTGCCGTTTTCCCCAACAACTCAAAAAAGAACAAACAATTGGCATAAAACTGCTTCCGGAAACGCCGGTCCACCGGTATAGTCTTCCCAGGCAGATTAACCGCGCATTCATCAAAATCAACAATCTTATTGGTAGAAATAATGTAAGATGGGTGCACCCGGCAAAAATCTGGCCCCACCAACACCCTGGCTATCCGGTCTATATTCACCATACATTCCAACTCCCGGTCAACCGTTACCACCCTGGTATTTGTACCACAAGCCTCCACATACATGATCTGCGGCAACTCGATCCGTACATACCGGTCATTTACCATGATAAATATGACCCCGGGTTCCATTTAATAAATATATTCCCTAAAATCACCGGTTTCAGAATAATTACATAGATGAGTGTAATAAGTACACAATTAAAAACCGGCGGTACTCAAAGCCCCCGCTGGTAAAAAAAATTCAACAAATCAACCCGGTTCCTCACCTTTAACTTGCAATAAATATTATGCCGGTGTACCTCGATGGTCTTGAACGATAACCCCAATGATTCCGCTATCTCCCTCGTATTCAACCCCTCCCGAATCATCCCGATCACCTGCATCTCCCGGTTAGTCAACATTTCCACCGGATCCTTTTCATCCAGAATTTCCGCATATACCATCTTCTCCCGCAAACTTTCCTCCAGGTAAACCCCACCTCTTCCAACAACCCTGATAGCTGATTTGAACTCCTCCAGGTTTGCAAACTTCGTCAGATACCCCGGTATCCCGGCTTTCATCACCTTGCGAATAATAACCAGATTAAAAAAACCCGTGATCAATATGACCCTTGACTGGCCAAAATCCTTTGTTACCGAGAGTATGTTTTCAACCCCCTCAATACCGGGGATGTTTACATCTATCACAATCACATCCGGTTCCGTTTCCCTCGCCAATCTGCAGGCTAATGTCAAGTCTCCCGCATCCCCCACCACCTCTATATCCTCCGTCTCATTTAATATAGAGGCCCAAGCCTCACGCAATGCCGTGTATCCATCGGCGATCAACACGCGGATCTTATTCATGCTTGTCGTGGAAACTTCCATTTCTACATAAAATACTGTAAATGAAATTCCCTCAAGAAAGCAATACACTGATGTACTAAATGGATAGACGAAATGCCCAATACCGTTTATGAAAATTGATGCATGGCGGCTGCCAACCGATCAATCTCTTCGGGCGTATTGTGAAGGTGCAAACTGATCCTTAACCGTTCCTTGCCTTCCGCCACTGAAGGATGCTGTATGGCTTTTACCGCAAAACCCTGTTGCAGTAGCCCCGATCCCACACGCGCTGCCCTGGTACTTCCGGGTATTACCAGGCTTTGTATTGGCGAATCACTGGGGATTAACCAGGTTCCGGGTGGTGGTTGTATAGTTTTCTTAAAATACCGTATCAGCTCAAAAAGTGGTTGCGCTGAAAATCCTGGCTCGGATAAAGCCCCATAAGCCAATTTGATACCGGCTATGGCATGGGGAGGAAGAGCCGTGGTAAAAATAAATGACCTGGCATGGTTTAACAGATACTCTTTCAATACCGCCGGACCTGCCACAATGGCCCCATGGGTGCCCAGCGCCTTTCCAAACGTATGCACCCTGGCCCATACCCGATGTTCCAATCCCGCAGCCCCTACCAACCCTTGTCCGGCCGGACCAAAAACCCCGGTTGCATGGGCCTCATCCACGATCAACAGCGCCTCATACTTCTCACAGCAATCCACCAATTCCTTCAAGGGTGCCTCATCCCCATCCATCGAATAAACGGATTCAACCGCTACAAATACCTGTGATCCGGGAAGCCGGTGGGCATTGACCCCTTTCAACTGGTTCTCCAAATCGTTCACATCATTATGCCTGAACCGGTGCCGGGTGGCATAGCTCAGTCGGCAACCATCTATGATACTGGCATGGATCAATTCATCGGTTACCAAATGATCGGTGCGCCCGGGTAAAGAAGAAAATAAACCCACATTGGCATCATACCCCGAATTAAAAAGCAATGTCGCTTCCGCCTGATGAAAGCTGGCCAGGTCTGATTCAAGTCGGGCTGCCATCTCACAATGCCCGGAAATTGACCTGGAACCTGTGGACCCAAGCCTGGCATGGCTTTTCAACACTTCTTCCTTCCATTTATGTTGTAAGGATTCTGAACGTGCAAACCCCAGGTAGTCATTGGAACAAAAATCTATCCCCTCCAGCACTTGCAGCCGTCGCAATTGATCCCTTTCCCTTCTTTTTTCGAGTATCTGTGCAAGTTTGGAATTTACCTGCAAAAAGCTATCCGGTTGCTTCATGGAGCAAAGGTAATGCGGAGAAACAAAAAGGGGTCTGTAAAAACAGACCCCGCACTTATTTTGAAACTTAACATGAGAAGCCACAAATCTAAGCTGCCAAAACACAGCATTTTCATTAACTACACGAGTGCATTTATTTAATACACGAAAATGGGGGATGTAGATACACCCCCCGTCTGCTTATGCTTGTCTCTAAGAGAAGAGTGAGACAGAGTTAAATGATTTATCCAGGAACCGGTGCTTCGCTCCATTCCATAATCCGATCGAGGAATAAGATGGCTTCGCGCAGGGAATTATTCTTTGAAAAGGAGAGACGTATATTGATTCGATTCTTTTTTCCCAATACTTCCATGACATGGGATTGCCCACCGGAACAGGCACTTCCTCCGGACACATCAAAACCTCCCTGGTCAAGAAAGGGAATCAGGGGCTCGGAATCAGGTTTCTCGGGAAAGGATACATTGAGGATAGAGTACAGGCTTGCCCCTTTATGATCGCCATTGAATTGAATATCTTCAAACCGGTTTTCCAGTTCCGTAACCAATAATTTTTTTATCCCACATATATGGGCTGCTTCAGGAAGAAACTCTTCCATGGCCCTGTCAAGGGCTGCGGATAAGCCAATGATGCCCGCTACATTTTCTGTTCCGGCCCGGCTGCCCCTCTCCTGATTTCCGCCATGAATAAAGGGGACCATCTTATCCGGACAGGTGGTGAGCAATAAGCCGGAACCCTTGGGCCCATGAAACTTATGCGCCGACCCCGAT
>JAYRZH010000097.1:0-11966 GCA_041916555.1 Chitinophagaceae bacterium
TCAAATCCGAAGCCAGTAAATTATTACGCCAGCAAAGACTCGATTTGTCCATAAAAGACAAGAGCCGCAACGACGACCTGCTCCTGATTGAGTTCCAGCGCGCCAGCCTCCCGTTCATAAACTGCCTGTTGTCTTATTGGCCCATTGAGGAGTACAATGAACCCAATACGCATTTGTTTACCGATTATATTGAGTTCATGAACCCCAAGTTACAGGTTTGCTATCCCCGCACCATCCCTGGTACTTCGGAAATGCATGCCATACTAACAGCAGAAGGGACCAGTTTTATGCGAAACGATTATAATATCCCTGAGCCGAAGGATGGGGAAAGGGTTGACCCCCAAAAACTGGATATGGTCTTTGTCCCCCTGCTGGTGTTTGACAAACAGGGCTACAGGGCCGGCTATGGAAAAGGGTTCTATGACCGGTTTCTCTCCCAATGCCGTCCTGATTGCGTTAAGATTGGTTTTTCTTATTTTGAGCCGGTGGACAGCCTGGAGGACACGGATGCATACGACATCCCCCTTAACCTGTGCATAACACCTAATAAGACCTATGTTTTCTAATGTATTTCTCAAATCCTTCCGGATACTACTGTTGCCTTTCGCGTTGATGTACTGGTTGATAATAGCCATCCGTAACTGGCTTTTTGATCGGGAAATACTTAAGTCAACCTCCTTTGGCCTCCCCGTTATTTGTGTCGGCAATCTTTCCGTTGGCGGAACCGGAAAATCACCGATGGTCGAGTTTCTTATCCGGTTTTTGAAGGAAGGGCAGAAGCCGGCCATCCTGAGCCGGGGGTATAAGCGGAGGACTGAAGGCTATGTATTGGCTACACCCGGGCATTCCGCGCTGGATATTGGGGATGAACCCCTCCAGTTCTTTCAGAAATTTCCGGATGTACCCGTTGCCGTAGGAGAACAAAGGCTTGAAGCGATTCCTCAGTTGCTCCATGATCACCCCGAAACATCCTGCATCATTCTGGATGACGCTTTTCAGCACCGGTCGGTCAAAGCCGGGTTAAATATCCTGCTGACGGACTACAATAACCTCTTTACCCGCGATTTTTATTTGCCTACTGGCGACCTGAGAGACCTTCGTTCCCGATATAAACAAGCTGAGGTCATTGTGGTTACCAAATGCAACCCTAAACTTGTTTTAAGTGAGAAAGAAGCCATAATCCGCGAAATCGGACCCGTACCTGGTCAGCGGATCTTTTTTACCGCCAACCGCTACACCCATCCCTATCATATCATCAACCCGGGTGATATCACCCGTTTGTCAGCGCCCGAAGAGATCCTGCTGATCACGGGAATTGCCAACCCGGCCCCTTTAAAGCACCTGCTGGAACTGCATACAGCCTCTTATTCCATGATGCACTATCCCGACCACCATATTTTTAGCGTTTCAGATTGGAAGGATATCCGGAAAAAATTTGATAACATTCGATCGGGTAAAAAGATACTGCTCACCACGGAGAAGGACGCCGTCAGGCTGACAAAATTTGGCGCAGAACTAAAAGACCTGCCCTTTTATGTGATCCCCATTGAACATCATTTTTTATTTGATGAGCAGGACGAATTCAGGGAGATTGTACTTAATTTCATTAAAAATTTTCGCAAACCCGCTTAAATCGGATCGATGGGAAGGAAAAACTCAAAAAAGAAGACGAAGGAAAGATCCTCCAAAAAGCATAAAGCCTCCCGGCTGAAAACACTGGTTGGCAAACTCGATATCAGCCGCTCAGGAATGGGTTTTGTGATTGTGGAAGGATTACCGGTGGATATTCTTGTAAAACCCGGTGACCTGAACACGGCGCTGCATGGTGACACGGTTCGGGTGGAAATCAAAGAGGCCCGTGATAGCAAACGCTCCCAGGGAGTTATAAAGGAAGTTGTAAATCGTCGCCAGACCGAGTTTATTGGCCGACTGGAAATGAATACCAATTTTGCTTTTTTTATTCCAGACACCGATAAGAGGATGCCCAATATTTTCATCCCTCTTAAGAACCTCAACGGCGCAAAGGACCGCGACCGTGCAGTGGCAAGGATCATTGACTGGGAAAAAGGGGGTAAGAGACCGGTAGGGGAGATCGTATCCCTGCTGAACGAGGAGGATGCCAATGATATTGCTATGAAGGACATTCTGCTGGATGCCGGTTTCCCCATAGGCTTTGACGATGAGGTGATGGAAGAAGCTGGCCGGTTGAATGATATCATTGCCCCGGCGGAAATAGCCAAACGTAAGGATGTACGGGATATACTCACCTTTACGATCGACCCGGTTGATGCCAAGGATTTTGATGATGCCATATCCTTTCGGGTATTAAAAAATGGCAATTATGAAATTGGCGTCCATATAGCCGATGTGTCCCATTTTGTGGAAGAAGGCACTACACTTGATAAAGCGGCTTATGGCAAAGCCACTTCCGTTTACCTGCCCGACCGGGTGAACCCCATGCTCCCCGAACATATTTCCAATGTGCTTTGCTCGCTGCGGCCTCATGAGGATAAACTGACCTTTTCGGTTATTTTTCAAATGAGCCAAAAAGGGGAGATCAAACAATACTGGATCGGCAAGACCATCATCCATTCCGATCACCGGTTTACCTATGAGGAAGTACAAGAGATCATTGAAACGGAGGACGGGCTTTACCGCGATGAGATTCTTACCCTGAATAACATAGCCAAGCTGATGCGGAAAAAAAGGTTTCGCCATGGCGCCATTGGTTTTTCTTCCCAGGAAGTGCGTTTTAAGCTGGATGAAAAAGGCCGGCCGATTGGCATCATGATCAAAGAAAGCAAAGAATCGCACCAGTTGATTGAAGAATTTATGTTGCTGGCCAACCGAACAGTAGCGGAGAATATTTCCAAGATCAAGCATAACAACAAGAGCATTCCATTTCCATACCGGGTACATGATACCCCGGATGAAGAAAAATTACTGCCCTTTGTAGCCTTTGCCCGCAAGTTTGGGCACTCTTTTGATATGTCCTCTCCCCATGCCATCGCAACCTCTTTTAACCAATTGCTAAAAGATGTTCATGGAAAACCTGAGCAGCATGTGCTGGAGCAATTAGGTATCCGCACCATGGCCAAGGCCAAATATACCGTGGAAAATGTGGGGCATTATGGTTTGGGATTTGAACATTATTGTCATTTTACCTCACCCATTCGCCGATACCCTGATGTGCTTGTGCACCGGGTGATGCAACAGATTCTTACCAGCCAGGTAATGCCTGATAAGAAGATGGAGGAGAAATGCAAACATTGCAGTGAACGCGAACGGGCGGCCATGGAAGCCGAACGGGCCGCGAATAAGTACAAGCAGGTGGAATACATGCAGAATTTTATTGGGGAGGAATTTGAGGGCGTTATCAGTGGGGTGGCTTCCTTTGGATTCTGGGTGGAAACAGTGGAACATAAATGCGAAGGCCTGGTTAGCATCGCCAGTTTGTCTGATTATGACGATTTCAGGCATGTGGAATCTGATTATTGCCTTACAGGGCTCCGGTCTGGCCGGCAATTCCGTATGGGTGACAAGGTATCCATCAAGGTGGTAGCCGCCAGCCTGGAAAAAAGGCAATTGGATTATGAATGGGTGGTGGCCAGGGGGTTAAAAGAAGGAAAGAAGAAGAAAAAATAGTTTTGTTATTTTGCTGACCTATGCAATCATTTGAAGCGCTGGCCAAACAGTTTGTTGACTATTTCAACGTCCGGCATTTTCCCGAACAACCTTCCACTTTGTATGATCCCAATGAGTATTTCCTTCAATTGGGTGGTAAAAGGATCCGTCCCGTGGCTTGTCTGATGGGAAATGAAATGTTTGAATCCATCCGCCAGGAAACCTGGGAAGTTGCCACCGCGATCGAGCTTTTTCACAATTTTACCCTTATACACGATGATATCATGGACCGGTCTCCCTTACGAAGAGGGATGCAGACCCTGCATGAAAAGTATGATCAGCCAACAGCGATCCTGGCCGGGGATGTGATGCTGGTGGTGGCCTATGATCACCTGAACAAGGTATCCAAAGATGAATTGCCAAAGTTATTGCACCTGTTTAACCGCACGGCCAGGGAGGTTTGTGAAGGACAGCAAATGGATATGGATTTTGAAAAGCGAAATGAAGTAACCCTGGCTGAGTATATCCGGATGATTGAATTGAAAACCTCCGTGCTTCTCGCCGCCAGTTTTCAAATGGGGGCCATGCTGGGTGGGGCAGGGGACAGGAACCAGCAATTGCTGTATGAATTTGGACGAAAACTGGGGATCGCTTTCCAGGTCCAGGATGATTACCTGGATGCTTTTGGCGATCCGGCCAAAGTTGGAAAACAGGTTGGGGGAGATATTAAGAAGAACAAGAAGACCTTTCTGCTTATAAAAGCCCTTGAAAAGGCCAAAGCGAACCAACGCCGCGAACTGGATCGTTTGCTGGCTTCAGATGCTGGCGATAAAGTGGAAAAAACATTGGAGATCTTCCGGGAAACCGGAGTTGACCAATGGGCCATGGACCTGCGGGAAAAATACTTTGCCGAAGCCCTGCAACACCTGGAAGACATTGCCGTGCTTTCTGTCAGGAAAGAACCCATGAAGAATTTGGCGAAATTCCTGATCGAACGTGATCACTGAGAAACCGGTTCACCTGATAACTGAGATTGTGATAGCCTAACCAGTTGTTTTCTAATTATCACCCTTTCAAATCGTCGCATTTTCATATTTTCTTCCTATTTTGACCTGAAAACCAACTGCCCATGGCCAACCCCCTGTTTCGAAAGAAATCGATTGATCTGATCAACCAGGAAGCTGCAAAAGGTGAATCAGAACATGTGCATATATCCGGTCTCAGAAAGGTTCTCGGGGTTCGGGACCTGACTTTCCTGGGGATCGCGGCAGTGGTAGGGGCCGGAATATTCTCCACCATTGGTTCTGCTGCTTATAACGGCGGACCTGGCATCTCCCTGCTGTTTATCATCACCGCGGTGACCTGTGGTTTTTCTGCCCTTTGTTATGCCGAATTTGCCAGCCGGGTACCCGTATCCGGTAGCGCCTATACCTACTCTTACGTCACTTTTGGGGAAATCGTCGCCTGGATCATCGGATGGGCCCTGATCCTTGAATATGCGATCGGAAATATCGTGGTCGCGATCTCCTGGAGCGGCTATTTTAATAATCTGCTGGAAAATGTATTTCATATCCACCTGCCGGATTGGATGCTGGTGGACCCGCAAACCGCAAAAGAAGCTTTTAATACCGCCACCAAGGCCCTGGCCGGTGGGGCTATCACCGATCCCGATCAGTTAAAAACCTATCAATTTGTCATCGATGCCTGGAACCAGGCCCCCAGACTGGGATCGACCCCTATTTTCTTTAACCTGCCCGCATTCATCATTGTGGTGCTGATCACCTGGCTGGCCTATATCGGCATCAAGGAGAGCAAGCAATCGGCCAACTACATGGTGATATTTAAAGTGGCCGTGATCATTTTTGTGATCATCGCCGGGGCCTTTTTTGTCGATACCAATAACTGGACACCATTCCTGCCCAATCGCTTTGAAGGAGTGCTCAAAGGGGTATCCGCCGTTTTCTATGCCTATATCGGGTTTGACGCCATTTCAACCACCGCGGAGGAATGTAAAAACCCACAGCGGGATATGCCCAAGGCCATGATCTATTCTTTGCTTATTTGTACCGTGTTGTACATCCTCATCGCCCTGGTACTTACAGGCATGGAGAACTACTCTCAATTCAAAGATGTAAACGACCCCCTGGCCTTTGTATTCGAAAAACGTTCCCACTGGAACGAAACCAGTGTATCCATCAGCGCGGTAGTGGCTACCACCAGCGTGTTGCTTGTCTTTCAACTTGGTCAACCCCGGATCTGGATGAGCATGAGCCGTGATGGCCTGCTGCCCAAACAATTCCGGAAGATTCATCCCAAATACCAAACCCCTTCCTTTGCCACCATTGTTACCGGCATTATAGTGGCGGTCCCGGCTCTATTTATTGAATCGGGTATTGTTACCGACCTGACCAGTATAGGAACCCTCTTTGCCTTTGTATTGGTTTCCGGCGGGGTGTTGTTGTTGCCCAGGATACCCAAGGAACCCGGTAAGTTCAGCCTGCCGTATATCAATGGCAAGTTCATTATCCCCATCATGACCGCCCTGTTTGTCTATGCCTTCCATGGACGGATCACCGATGCGGTTTTGAACCTAACCACGGTTGAACATCAGGAAATTTTCTTCCTCATCTTTGTTATCATAGCGCTTATCCTGACCTTGATGACCTTTCTACGAAACTATTCCCTCATACCCATGCTGGGTGTATTGTTCTGTCTCTACCTCATGATCGAAATACCACTGAAAAGCTGGTACCTCTTTTTTGCCTGGATGGGGTTGGGGCTGGTTGTTTATTTCCTGTATGGATTCAGGAACAGCCGGCTGGGAGAGACAAAGTAGGTGTAGGAAGGATAGGGTTTATTTTGAAATGTGAAAACTTGATAATGTGAAATTTCAGGTAGGTGATACCATTGTATTGATTCATTCCAATGAGGAAGGGGAAATTGTTGACATCCTGAACAACAAGATGGTACTGGTGGATGTAAAAGGGGTCCGCTTCCCCGCATATATGGACCAGATCGACTTTCCCTACTTCAAACGATTTACTGAGAAGAAGAAAAACATCAAGACGGAACGGAAGTTCATTGATGATATTCGAAAGGAAAAGGCCCAGCACACGCCCCGTACCATTGATGGGGTCTGGCTTACCTTTCTACCCGTTATCGGCATGGATGAATTTGGGGATGATGTGGTAGAGGAATTAAAGCTACACCTCGTAAACCGCACTGACCAGGCTTACAAATTTGATTATAAGCAGGCTTTTTTTGGCAAGCCGTCCTTTGAATTAAAAAACCAGATCAGGGCCTTTGAAGATTTTTACCTGCACGACCTGCCGTTTGAGGATATGAATGATAACCCGATCTTTGAGTTTGAATTCGCTCTTGACCCACCCCAAAAAGAGAAGGCCGAAATCTGTACGGCTTCCATAAAAATCAAACCAAAGCAACTTTTTCAACGCATAGAGGAAATCCGAAGCCGGAACGAAGCCACTTTTAGTTACAGGCTGTTTGATCTGTATCCCGATAGAAAGAAAGAGGACAGCATTGATATTGGCTCGTTGGCCGGCAAGTATAAAGTGTATGATATTTCCAAGGCCAAACACCACCTGGAGCAGCCCCGCTCGGTAGTGGATCTGCACATCGAAAAGATCACTGACGATTGGAAGGGGCTTAGCAATCTGCAAATTATCGGTCTTCAGATGCGGACCTTTGAAAAATACTATGAACTGGCGCTCGCACACATGCAGCCTTCCCTGGTCGTGATCCATGGGGTTGGTAGTGGAAGGCTCCGCGATGAGATCCATGAATGGTTAAAACTGCGCAAGGAGGTGAAGACCTTTGTCAACCAATACGACCCGCGATTTGGGTATGGCGCTACGGAAATTTTCTTTCAGTATTAGTGGTGTGCCATAGTCTCCACCTCAGGCACATCATGCAGTATTAGCTGGATATGCTTATTCCTGGCCTTTGAGCGGTAGTCCTGAATAATTTCCAGTACATCATTGTCTATGTAATCGCTTTCAGTGCCAATGATTTCCAGAATGGAGTAGGGGGGTATTTTATCCAGTGTTTCCAACACTTTTTTCTTGTTCAGGTAGCTGACATTGGTGGCCAGTGTCATGGTGAAATGGGGCGTATGTCCTTCCATCCGTTCTTTCATAATAAACCCGGCCTGATAGGTGTGTTTCACCAGGAAATAAATACTATACACCACCCCAATCAGTACGCCAATCAGCAGGTCTGTAAAGAGTATGGCCACCACGGTGATGATATAAGGTAAAAACTGTTCCCGTCCTTGCTTGTACACCTGTTTGATTATGGCTGGTTTGGCCAGGTTGTACCCGGTACGTATAAGAATGACCGCCAATACACAATAAGGGATGCTGTTGACCAGCGGAATGGCGAGCAGGATCACGAGCATCAACCACAGGCCATGAAAGATGGCGGATAATTTGGTATGACCACCAGCTTCCGCATTGGCCGAGCTCCGTACGATGACCGCCGTTACCGGAAGCCCACCCAATAATCCACTCAACAGGTTACCGGTCCCCTGCGCCATTAGTTCCCGGTTTTGAGGAGTGATCCGGTTGAATTTGTCCAATTTGTCTATAGCTTCCGCACTTAATAAGGTTTCGAGACTGGCCACAAAACAAATGACAATGGCCGTTTGCCAAATTTCCCGGTTGCTGAACAAGGAGGAGAAATCGGGGAACCTCACCTGGGATACCACATTGGTGGGGATGCTGACAAAATGTTCCGGACGCAGGTGTAAGGCCGGGAAATAATTTCTAAATAACATAGCCAGTAAAGCACCTACCAGAACCGTGATGAAAGAAGTGGGGAGGAAGCTGATCTTTTGGGCCATGTATTTTTTCCAGACAATGAGCAACCCCAAGGAAAGAATGGCGACCAGCACAACCCCGCGGGAGGAACTGGTGTACAGGCTTTTTACATTGCTGAATACGTGATTTAATTTGATGATGTTAAAAAGTTCGTTTGACCAGAAATCAGGTTTGGAATACCCAATCAGCGAAGGGATCTGTTTGGAGATAAGTATGATACCAATGGCGGTAAGCATCCCTTTGATTACTGAGGAAGGGATAAAATGGGTGAATCCCCCCAGTTTAAACAAGCCCAGCAAAATTTGCAGTAAACCGGCAATGGCTACTGAAAGGAAGAAAATTTCCATGGCCCCAAAATCCGCGATCGCGGCGGCACAAATAGCGGTTAAACCGGCAGCCGGTCCGCTTACACTCAGGTGTGAGCCGCTCAAGATGCCAATGACCAATCCACCAATGACACCTGCCACCAAACCGGAATATACCGGCGCGTCGGATGCCAGTGAAATACCCAGACAAAGCGGGAGTGCCACAAAAAATACAGTGATACTGGCCTTTAAGTCATGTTTGAGAAAGGAAAGGGTATAAAAGCGAAAGGTGCGCCTTGAAAAAGAAAACATGGATGTAAAATTGCGCTGGTCGTCTTGCATGGTCTATGATATGGGTCAGGCTGGGAGGTGAGAATAGAGACCCAAAGGTAAAAAAAATAGGTGAGTATCCGGATATTAAAGTCCGAGCACCTCTTTTAACCGGCCATATCCACTGCGGCTTACGGGAACGATGGCCCCGGATACCAGCACGGCCACATAGTTGTCTTTCTCATGATGATCGATCCGGTGGATTTGCTGGATGTTGAGGATATAGGACCTGTGGCACCTGACATATTGTTCCTTGTCGAGGGTTTGCTCAAAGAAACTAAGGGTCTTGTTTTTCAAGAACACCCCTTCGCTGGTATGCAGTTTAACAAAGTCATCAGCGGCCTCAAAATAATGGATGTCTGTTACCGGTATAATTTGAATTTTTTGACCCATGCGCACCACTACCCGTTGCCGTTGGCCCGGTGATTGGGCAGCCGTTTCCAGCAATGCCGCCGCTGGGGTGCCGGCTTCCCTTGATCTCCATTTCTCGATGGCCTTTGACAGTCGTTCCGGCGAAAAGGGCTTTAACAGGTAATCCACCGCATGGGTTTCAAATGCTTTCATAGCATACTCATCATAGGCGGTGGTAAAGATCACTGCCGGTGGATGGGGAAGCAACTCCAGCATTTCAAACCCATTGATCCTCGGCATTTGAATATCCAGGAAAATCAGTTCTGGCTGCCACTGCTGTATCGCTTTCAATCCCTCAAAACCATCATTACATTCTGCCACGATTTCCATATCAGGGAAGGCGCCCAAGTACTCCCTGACTATTGATCTGGCGAGCGGTTCATCATCAATAAGCAATACTCTAGGCATAAGCGGGAATCAATAATCGGGTTAAAAATTTTTGCTCTCCCGGCTCGGTCACCAACAGGTCTTTTCGGCCAAAGAGAAGATATAGCCTCCGGTGAACAAGATTAAGACCATACCCAGTCCCCTTCAATGCCTTTGAGGTCTCCGGGTCATACGGATTGGAAATGACGATCTCCAACTGGTTGTCCAGTTTGCGGGAGCATAGCGTTATCTCGGCTGCTCCGGTGGTATCGTACAAACCAAACTTGATGGCATTTTCCAAAATAGGTTGCAACAGCAAGGCTGGTATTTTCATTTCCTCAGTCTCCGGTTCACAAATGATAAGTGCAGAAAGCCGGTTGCCAAAACGCACTTTTTCTATATCCAGGTAAAGCCCCAGGTATTCACATTCTTCCTTCAGGGTTACCCATTGGTGTTCCTCCTTTTTAAGGGTACCCCGCAGAAAGGCCGACAATTTATGAACCATGCTCCGCGCTTCTTCGGGTTTTGAACCAATAAGGGCGTTGATGCTATTGAGGCTATTAAAAAGAAAATGAGGTTGTAATTGCTGTCGTAGTTTGAAGAGTTCTGCCTCCCGGGCAATTTTTTCCAGGTCCGCCTTTTGTTCATCAGCCTGCTTTTGTTCTTTGACGGTGAACCACAGCAGACTCATGGCAGCCATACAACCGGTCATGAGAAAGGCGATGGCAAAACGAAGGGTGGTACTGTCTGACAGAAAGATCCTGTAAAGTTCGTAGGTGGGGTGAGTGAGCCAGAGAATAAACCTGGTCAGCACGATCCAGAGCAAACTCAACACGAGGCTTAAAGCCAGTAAGTATCCATACCGTTCGCGACGGGGCAGATAGTATTTCAGGTTATTGATGATGAGTAAACAAACACCAGCCAGTAAGGTGTTGCTCACGAGACTGTCAACCAGCGCCACGCGGGAAATGACTCCATAGCTATGAACCACATAAAAATGGATGGAGGCCCAAAGAATCCACCATCCGGCAAAAAAATATCGATATCGGCTATCTATTTGAGAATTTGACTGCATAAGCCGGTCAGCCTGTTAGCTGCTCCCTGGTTGGTTGACGGAAAAGCAATTCCGCTTTCTGATGCAACATTTGAATGTATGCCTCAGCCGGCTCCCTTTCCTCAATACGTGAATATACTTCAGCTCCGTCAATTTGGGGGCCTAACTTGTACAGGTCGGTAACATTAATGAATTTCCACCGCACCAATTGCTCATCGGTATTGGGGAAACAATCCTCCTCCATCTTCCCCATTTTTAAGGCTTTCTCCAGGGCTTCGCGCTGGTTGGGCGCTTCTATCAGGCGAAGTTGTTCGTCAAACTGGGCGGTATGACATCCTTCCCCGCAAAGAATGCGGTAAACGATTCTGGCGAGGAACCATTGCCGTTCGGGTAAATAAGGTTTGGAAATAAACATGGGACAGGTTTAAAAGCTTTTAATCTCGATACCGGCAAAAATAGAAGTTCCGGTAAGCACCAGCACTTTGGTGGAGTCGGAGCCAAGATCGGCCGGTCGACGTTTATCCTCAATACCACCAAAAAGGGCCATCATCTCCGGCTTAATTTGCCAATGGGCGGGGACCAGCAATTTTGTACCCCCAAAGACCTGGGTAAGCTCCAACCTTACAGTTCCATTGATGTCGGCCTGGGTAAGATCTATTTCACTACCGCCAAAAATGTTGACAATATCCCCCCCTTTAAAATCCTTTGATACCAGTATTTTTTTTGTGCCACCAAATATGGCGGTGGAATTGATAAAATCGTCAGAGAAGCTGGCAGAACTGGCCGTGCCTATCACCACATTCTCCCGGTTGGCGCCATCCATGGGTTTGGACCAATTTTGGTTTCTTGGTCGGCGTGGACGGATGATAAACAACAAACCCAGCGTAATCAATCCTAAAGGCCAAAGGTATTCTCTCACAATCAGGTTGGGGAAGAATTCATCCAAAAGAAAAACGCTACCTATCACCACCAGGATCAGCCAGAAACCACCCCTGAACTGGTGGCGGAAACCGGTAAATAGACCGATAGCAATCAGTA
>JAYRZH010000098.1:0-11820 GCA_041916555.1 Chitinophagaceae bacterium
TCAGGCTGTTTGCCCGGGGTGGAGCCCAGTTGGTATAACCGATATGGGTCTGATCCATAAAATGATTCCATTTCCCACCCGCAAACACATGATTGTAATGATACATCAATAAGGAGTCGGCCCGGTACAAATCTCTTGTTTTACCAGCCATGGCATTAGCGGTCGCTCGTTGCTGGCTGGCAAAAAGTTCATTTTTCCCTGCAGCCACATACAACTCCACTACCTGGGCACTTGCCTTAACAGGAAACAAAACGATTTGATAGAAGGCGTCTCGCTTTTCCGATGGTAATTTTTCATAAATGCTTTCTGCTCTTTTTACAATCTCATTGAATTCCGTCACCACATTCTCCGCTTCATTGTAATTAAGAACACTGTATGTTGCGGGCGAAAGCGATTCAGGTTTACACCTTCCATTGAACTTGGTGTACTTTGCCAGTATGTCGGCTATTTCATAGGCATATTTCTTCCCAAATTCCCTTGAAGCCCAGTTCCTGATAAATTCTTTGATGTTATTATTTTTCCAGCGGTCTGTGTTCCATCCCAGGCTGATAAAATACTCCATTGGTAATTCGTACCCCCGGAAATGCCCCACGTTAACGATCCAAATCTTATCAGCCCCATATTCTTTGGCGAGGTGCATCTGATCCCAGATTTTAGGCAATGGGTTGGTATTGATCCACTCATAACTGCGGGGGTCGCCGTGATAATCAAAATGATAATAGACACCTGCCCCACCACTTCTTTTCCGTTCGGCCGCATCAGGTAATCGGCGAATGTTTCCCCAGTTATCGTCGGCCCAAAGAAGGGTGATATTATCCGGTACCCTCATACCCTGATTATAGTATTCCATTATTTCCTTATACAAACACCAAACCTGTGGTACCTGCGTGATGTCACCATTCATCTCCTCCCTAATAATCTGCTGTTGTTGTTTTACAATTCCTTCCACCATAGAAATATTCTCCGCCACAGTCCCCTCAATCTCTGTATCGTTGGCACCACGCAAA
The DNA here is from genome assembly GCA_041916555.1 of Chitinophagaceae bacterium. Lineage (GTDB taxonomy): Bacteria > Bacteroidota > Bacteroidia > Chitinophagales > Chitinophagaceae > SpSt-398. Next base: position 1,008 of record JAYRZH010000098.1, read on the forward strand.
CCCATCGTAATGATGCTCTCATAGTTCTTATTTCTGGCAATACCCTCCCGCCAGAATTTTACCAGTGTATCGGCATGCTTCCGGTAATTCCAATTTCCGAGTTTACGGATATAACGCCGGTCCCATTCCTGCTGTGAACGTATCATCGGTTCCTGATGTGATGTACCCATGACAATACCGTACTCATCAGCCAATCGTGGGTTTTCTGGGTCGTCCTCATTAAAGGCATTTGACCACATAGCAGGCCATAGATAGTTGGCTTTGATCCTTAGCAAGAGTTCAAAAACCTTTGAATAAAACTCGCGGCCATAATTGGCTACATTGCCACCAACCGGCGCACCTACATTCCTCTTCACCGTGCCAAACTTTTCCCTTACCCATCTTGTCAAATCCGGGTCTTCATCATTTATAAAAATACCCCGGTATTTAACGCTTGGTCCTTCAGTGTACCTGACAGGTTTCACATATAAGGCAGATTTGCGTTCCACAGGCACATCAGCCCAATAATACCATGGAGAAACACCTATTTGCTCAGACATATCATAAATGCCATAGATCGTCCCCCTTTTGTCGCTACCAACAATTACCAAGGCCCTGTCAACATTAGGCAACGGGTTCTGAACGACCTGGACAAGAAAATTCTCCCACTTACCTTTGATTGCGGTTATGTCAATTTTTTTACTCTTTATTAAGCTTTCAATAATCTCGCTCTTACCTATCGTTCCGGCAATCACTATCTCCCTTTGTTTAGTTGACAAACTGTTAATTAATGAGGGCTGCATGCCGGTTACCTTGCCAATATCTGTTTGCAGATCAGTTAAAGCCCTAATAACACCGGTATAGTCGGAGGAGGAAACATATAGGGGTATTGATCTCCCGGGGGCAGATAAGGTAAAATAGTTTTTTCCTGGTTGGGAAGTCACATAGTTATCGTGCCCCAATGCCAGAGTTGCAAAAGGAAATAGACATATAAAAAGCAGTGAAAAAAGAGCCTGTTTTACCTGAATCATATCTTTCTCTTTACTGTAAGTAGTGAATTGACCGCTGGTCTCCAAAAGGGATCACTTTGCGTTGAATTGCCACCAGTCAACATTGAATAGATCTTTTTCGCCTCTGAATACAAAATATACATCGTGAACACCGGTTACCATTTTCACTGGTGTTGTAACCGTTTTAAATACTTCACCTTCGGCTGATGTGGTCACATTCACCAGGCCTATGATTGGGCCATTGATCTTATCGACATGAACTTCAATCTGTCCACCATGCAGCGAAGCCAGGTTGATATCAATTGAAGTCGCACCCGTTGCAAAATTCACCCCCTTCACTTTAATATAATCTCCGTTGTTTATAGAGGTAACAATGACCCTGTCGAGAACCTTTTTACCTCTGTTCCAAGGATTATGTCTTTCCCACTCCGTTACGATATCTGTTTTGAGCCCCTCACTGTATGCCATGGTTTCTGCTTCCACGCGTCGGAAAGGATTCAAGGCACCAATCTGCTTAACCCCTTCCGTGGACCAAAACGGTAATTTCTGTATGGTGCCATCCGGATTGAACCTTATTTCTTCTATACAGACCGAACGCCTCTCATAGTGTTTCGACATGGTTTGTTTTCCGATATTGTAATTAAACCCAAACACGTAGGTCTTTCCCTTGTAATCCACAATACCCGGGTGATTGCCGCTTGACCTGGGATCGCCATCCATGATAGACCCTTTGTATTCCCAAGGGCCGGTTGGTGAGTTACTCATAGCGTAGCCAATACCTTCCGGACAGCAGGTGGAGGCGTAAGCCATGTAATAGCGCCCTTCGCGCTTGTAAGCCCAGGGGCCTTCCTGGTAATGAAATGGATCAGGCTGCCCCTTTATTTTAGCAACCGAACTGTCCTTGATAATATTACCAGAATATGAAACCATATCATTGTTCAGTCTGACATAATAAAGGTTAGGGTTACCCCAATATAAGTAAGCTTGTCCGTCATCATTTATCAATACGGTGGGATCAATATCTTCATGCCCGTTGTTCACCAACGGCTTCCCGATGGGATCGGTAAAAGGCCCGTAAGGGCTGTCAGAAACCAATACCCGAATGCCAACTCCTCCGGGCATTGGGCAATACAAATAGAATTTACCATTCCGATTCACGCACTGTGGGGCCCAGGCACCGTTGTCCGTATTGACCCATTTAAAGTTTTTCAGGGAGGCTACAACACCGTTGTCTGTCCAGTTGACCATGTCCGTGGAAGTATATAGCAACCAATCCTGCATTTTAAACCCAAAGGCATCATCTTCATCATGACTGGTATAAAGAAATACGGTATCATGATATATCAGCGGTGCCGGGTCCGCCGTATATTTAGTTTGAATAATCGGATTCTGGGCCAGTAAGCTTTTACCAGCCAATACAAACGAAAGAATGTAAATTATGATGACTTGATATTTCATACTCATTTCGCCGGGGTGAATTTATACAACAACACTCCATGTACAGGTACCTCAATGGAAAGTTGATCGGTATCCGTATCCAGCGTGCTGATGTCACGCTGTCTCCAAAGGTCACGCACCTTTTTCCTGCCGGAAATACCAAGCTTGGCAAAATCTTTATAATTTACCTTAGCCTTCTCCAATCCAAAATTGCAGAATCCAACAGCCTGGCTTCCATCTTCCATTTCCTTAACATAAATGCGCAAATCACCAATTGTTTGCAAGCAGGTTGCCTGTTTGCCAAGAGGGTCTTGGTTAACTTCAATCACTTCATCATTAGTCAACAGATTCAGCGTAAAGGAATCCAGTTTTTCCATATCGCATCCAATGAGTAAGGGGGCAGAAAAAAGACTCCAAAGACTAAAGTGCAGATATTGTTCATCCGGCTTTAGCTTGCTTGGATGCGGGTTTCCCCAACCCACTGTCCCAACCACCAACATATCCGGGTCATTCCAGTTGCCAGGCTTGGCCCATGCAGCAGATTTATCCTGCGCCAGGGCTATATTCCTGACACTCACCCAGGTATCGGTGATATCATTTGTGGTGCGCCAGCAATTTCCATTGACAGAATCGCCCCATTTCCAAACATCCGACATTCCGTATTGGCATAAACTAAAAACAATATCACGCTGCTGTTCACGGAGGTAATTACCCATAAGTATGTAGGGCTTTTGAGCCATGGCCAAATCATTCCCTCCCCTGTATGATAAAGAAGATACCTTGTAGGGATCATTATCCGGCAAGCCATTAATCACATTACCGTAGCTGCACCAATCGTATTTCAGATAATCAATACCCCATTTGGCATAAGATTCAGCATCCAGTTTTTCATATCCATAGCTACCGGCACAGCCACCACAGGTCCACGGGCCTGGACTGGAATAAATACCTATTTTTAATCCAAGGTCATGAACATAGTCTGCCAATCCCTTCATATCGTTGAACCTTGTATTGGGTACAATATTTCCAGTTTCGTCGCGAAGTTTTCCCCGCAAGGTGGAATCCTTGGAATTACGGTGGTTCTCCCAGAAATCGTCTATGTTAATATAGGTCCAGCCATGATTTATTAAACCGCTTTTTACCATAGCGTCAGCGGCCCGTTTTACTTTATCCGCAGAAACTTCCCCGGCAAAACAATTCCAGCTATTCCACCCCATTGGAGGTGTGAGGGCGATTCGATCACCGCAAACAAGACGTAGCTTTTTCTCTGCCTTTCCTTTTGCATTCACTGCTGTTAAAGCAACCGTGAAGGTTCCCTCTTTGCTGAGCTTACCGGTAATAATACCTGTATTGGGATCCAATTTCAATCCTTTAGGCAAGCCTTTTGCAGAGAATTTCATTGGTCTTTCCCCGGTTGCCGCTATGATAAATTGAAAAGGAGAACCAGGACGAACACCAAAAACACCAGCCCCATTAATCCTGGGTTTTGCCGAAGGCGCCGGTGTCAGAATATAAACTTCGCTGGATACAGGATTGTAGGTTGCAAAACTGGTTACCCCTTGGGCCTCAAATTTTGCATCGGCCCAGTCCGCATGATCATAATAATTACCATTACCACCATCGGTTACCACCAATTCAAATTGTTGAATACCGGGAAGCTGTACATAGCACTGCCTGGCCTGGTCACCCAAACGCATGATGCCACTTGACCAGAGTTTTTGTTTATCCCCATATACTACAAACTCCACCGCGGGATTCTGGTTCTTGATTTCGTCGTCAATACCCACCTGTGCCGTAAAGGAAATCGCCTTTCCCTGAAGCTGTATAACAAGTGAACTTTCGGCATGTGTCCCAAAACCACGCTCAAAGGTCTTTCCGGCAATAGTAATGGTCCTGCCATCAACCGTTTTATTCTTTCCGGGCACCCCAAAACCCTGTGTGGCCGCGCTAAGATCCAATTGGTCAAGCCACACCGTTTGCGCATTCATTGAAGAAGGGTTCAGGAAGCCAAATGCCATTAGTAAGAGGCCATTAATTACAATCCTGGTAGCATTTCTATTAGTAGAACAATTTTGCCACATCCTACCACCCCAAATCGGGTTTCCGTAATTCTTCATATTAAAGGGACTTTATTTTTTCTTAAATTTCCACCAGTTAAAATTGAACAGATTATCTCCGTTTCCTTTAAAAACAAAGAAAACATCGTGCACGCCTTTAATGACTCTTGTTTTAAAGGTTTGAGTTGTCCAGGTCTGCATCCCATCCGAACTTTTGATCATGCAGGTGGCCATTAGTTCACCGGCAGGATCATCCAATCTGATCTCCATGGCGCCTCCTGAAGCGGACACTATGTTTACCTGTACTGACTTTGCGCCCTTTTTAAAATCAACACTTCGTACTTTAATGTAGTCGCCATTATCAATATCGGTCACATATACTCCATTTATGCTGTCCAATGCTGTTTCAATGCCATTTGCCCAGGCGATGGTCTCCGCCTGCTGTTGAATAAAAGGGTTCAGATTTTGAACGGGATTCACACCTTCCACCGTATTGGTAATTCTGGGGATTGTTCCATCTTCCTTATAGGTAAACTCCTCCACGGCAACGGATCTGGTAAATCCACCACCTCCGGGTAAAGCCCCATTATGATAGAAGAAATAGGATCTACCTTTATAGTCTATTATACCCGGATGATTGGTAAACGCGCCCCCCTTTTGAATGACGCGCATAATGGTATCGCGGTATTGCCAGGGACCGGTAGGGCTTTGGCTGGTTGAATAGGCTATGTGCTCGGGTACCCCACCTGCCGGGTACAGCAAATAATACAAACCATTTCTCTTATAAAGCCAGGGGCCTTCTTCATAGGCAGATGGGCGCTTGTCGGCATCCTTATACCGGACATTAAACCCTTCTTTGGTTAATTGCACAGTTACCACATCCCCTGAATAGGAAATCATGTCCTGATTCAACCTGACGTACTTCAGGTAAGGATTTCCCCAATATAGATAGGCCTGCCCGTCATCGTCTATAAAAACAGTTGGGTCAATATCTCCGTGGCCACTATGAACCAAAGGTTTTCCGATCGCATCCACAAATGGGCCATTGGGTCTGTCAGAAACAGCCACACCAATTGACATTCCCTGACCTTTGGCATTCATGGGCACATACCAGTAGAATTTTCCATTCCGGAAAATGCACTGACCTGCCCAGGCGTCTTTTACTGCCCAACTAAACGTTTTCAACGAAAGTGGTGAACCATGATCTGTCCAGTTCACCATATCGGTTGAAGAATAACACCTCCAATCCTTCATGGTAAACCAGGTGGAAGAATCTTCGTCATGCCCGGTAAACAACCATACGGTATCATTATGAACCAGTGGAGCGGGATCGGCTGTGTAAATTGTCTGAATGATTGGATTTTGAGCCTGCACTGTAAAAGCAGAGAAAAGAGAAAAAATAAATACTGGAAAAATTCTTAGAGACATTATCTTAAAAATTTACTTGAAAAGGATTCAGATTCCATTACTGTTCAATCAGCTTTTTTTCTTGTCAGCCGGATATAGTAAACAGCCCCGGCCGTATTCCCCTCGAATGGTTGGAATTTTACCCTGACATTTTGTTTTCCTTCAATCATTGAATCCGGAATAACATATTCGATATCGAAGAACCGGCTTTGATTCCATCTGCCGGTATTATCCTCCGAAACCAATTTTTGATCATCGATATAAATTTCAAATTTCCGGCCTCCCCATTCCGCGCCCCAGTATCGCACTATTAAACTCAGGTTTTTTTCATTATTTGTAGCCATCCTGTAGCTAAAGAAACCACCATTACGGGCATCCCTCCAGAACTGATCATGACTATTTCCGGTACCGGAGTTTTGTCTCTCCATCGCATGATCAACCTCAGGCTGTTGTTCCCCGGGTGCCACGAAATCAATGGTGCGCTTTTGGATTTCGATACGTTGATTCTCTTCAAAGGCCATGGAATCGAGATATGAACCATATTGCTTCTTGCTCAATGCCATCCAATACATCATATACCTCGCATCATGAATTTTAAAGAAGGGCTCCAAAACTATATTCCCCGCGTTCATCATTTTAATGCCTTTCCCCGTAAAGGTTAAAGGCTTACCGGAAACCGGTTTTAACTTTGAGGCCAGGGCATTAATATCGTCTTCAATAATAATGGGGGCTTTATCTATCGGAAGTCTTTTCCCGCTAGCGATATGCCCCCAGCGGCTGTCATCCGCCACTAAACCCCTTAAATCTTCAGTACCTGTCTTTGCAGCCAACAGAATGGGCCCATGCATTATGGCTATATACTCCGGGAGATTGGGCATATGCTCAATCCTGATATGCATGGGGAATTTAACAATGACTACGTCCCCTTTTTTCCACATCCGGTCAATAGAGACATAGGAAGAGGGTTGAGCGGTGAATGATACAGGTTTGCCGTTGACAGAAATTTTCAAAGCCCCAGATTTCACCCAGGAAGGATAACGAACCAATAACTTAAACCGGGAAGAACCATCTGTTACAATCAGCCTCGTTTGATCTTGAAAAGGGAATTGTGTTTGCTGCCTGATCTTTACCCTTTTTTCCTTCCAGTTCAACTCGGAAGCAATAAACAGATTCAAAAACAAAGAGTCATGGCTATGGGTGAAGATAAACTCGTTGTATTTCCCATGATTCTCCATACCACTGCCTACGCAACACCACATGGCAGCATTGGGCGAAGAATACACCCTGTAATGCCTCGGTCGGGCTGGCGTGAAATATACATATCCCCCGTTTACAGGATGTTGCGTAGAGAGGATGTGATTGTATAAGGTTCTTTCATAGTAATCCGCATACCTGGCAGAAGGATTTGCCCTAAATAAATCTTCAGTCAGTTTCAGCATATTGTAGGAGTTGCAGGACTCAGGCCCTTCTACATCATTGACAAAATCGCTACAGGCATTTACACTGGGAAAGAACTCCCTCCGGCTGTTGCCCCCGAAAGCGAGCGAACGGTTTGATGTTACTGTCTGCCAGAAAAACTCTCCGGCCTTTGCATAGCCGGCGTCGCCACCCACTTCGCCTATTCTTTCAAAACCGATTGCCTTGGGCACCTGTGTGTTGGCATGTTTGTTATCGAGATTATCCTTTCCTTCCCCCATTGGGTCAAGCAACATCCGGTGGGAAAACCTTTTTGCGGCTGATAAATACTTTTTATCTCCGGTCATTTGATATGCATCGGCTAATATTTCGTTCATGCCTCCATGCTCTGTATCCAGCATGGACTGCATTTCAGCATCAGTCAGGGCAGCCGTAATATTGATGGCCCAGTCACAAAATTCCAAAAAGATCTCCTTTGCATTTTGATTTCCAGTATAAGCCCAGGCATCCCGCAAGCCAGCATACATTTTATGTAAATTATACCAGGGCACCCATGCTGACCGATATACGGAGAAATCTCCCTTTTGAAATGTGTTCCATATTTTCTTACTGTTGGGAACGGCCCCAACATAACCAATCCCCCAATCGGGGTTATTTAAACCATTCGCGTCCTGGCAGGCCTTTAGTTCCCCAATCATATACTCCATTCTACGCCGGCACTCTTCATTCTTGGTGGAGGCATAATTCATAGCCATGGCTGATAAATAATGGCCGGCCACATGTCCATCCAGTCCATCCCAGTTACTGTAACTTTTTGCCTTTTCGGGCAGGCCCGCTTCTTTTCTATATCCAGCTAATAAACGATCCACATCATACTGCAATAAAGTTTGGATATTAAGGTCCCGGGCATGTTTAAAAGGTCCATCGGATAAGGTGATTTCGCTTAAAGAGAATTTATCCCGGTAAAGGCTATCCTGCGCCATTGCCGCACCTACACCAATAAAAAAGGAAATCAGTAACAAAAAAGGCTTATTCATCAGAAAGCATTTACAGTATTCTTACTCAAACAGTATGTTGTAAGTTTTGACCACCCCCTTGTAATCAAATTTCACAATGGCTTTTCCTGGCAATATTTCCGACTGAATAACCGTAATCTTTACATCTGGGTTATTGGAAGAAGCGGTAACTGTCGGCACTCCGGTTGAAGCGTCAGGTACTTTATAGGATACCTGATACTGATCGTAACCGACAATACCATTCGCGTTTGTGGAGCGAATGGGGGTTTTTGGAATATCTATTGATTTTCCATTAACGGAAATATTTAGGGTAGGAACAATCGGACGTGAGAGCTCCCTTTTCCTGGAACTAAACCCAAGCCCCTGTAAACTAAACAGTTCTTCAGATTCAGGCCCGACTACAACAAGATAAATTGCATGTTTCCCAGCCAAACCGTCAACGAAGGAAGAAACATCAGCGGTAAACTTTGTTACTTCCTGCTTAGCGTTTGCGGCTACATGGATCTCAGCCATTTTCTTCCCATTCCAGGTAGTATTGGCCCATGGACCATCCAACCAAATCTCCACCGTAATGGCCTTATCCGTTTTTGGTGTTAGAAAGAGGTTAAAGGCCGTTTTATTCCCTTTTTTGGTTCCTTTAAAAGCTTTCAACCCATTCTTTTTCTTTTTGAGACCACCAAAACCAAAGTATTTATAGCCAATGATGTTTCCGTTTTTCACTTTTTCAATCGGCATATTGTTGTCCCAAATATCCCATGAATCCTGTTGGATGCTGTTATCAGAAAGGTAACAGGCATACCCGGCCGAGTAATATTGATAGGGATCGAGCCCGTATATATGGAAACCTTCTGAGGTTACTTCGGCGCCCTTATATTCTTTACCCTGACTGTCTTTGGCTGTCCAAAGATTATTTTCCGCATAAGGATCAAATGCCCGAATGGAAACGACACCTCCTTCAGAGACGGGCTTGGGGTCCCAGGTCACCGAAACAGGCGCTACCATGGCCTGTCGGGCAAAACCAAATCCACGCGGGGGCCTGTGATAAAAAACATACCACTGTCCGTTTATTTCCTGGATACTTCCGTGTGTATTATGTCCTGCATTAGTGGTTTGAAGTGCCGTACCATCTTGATTTAAGACCGGAGCCCGTGAATCCACCACCACGCCTCCGCTCTTCCATGGGCCCAGGGGTGAATCGGCATAGCCATAGCGCAGGGTGGAATTGGAACTGCCAAGGCCATATTCGGGCCCGGAATACCCGCTGAAAATGGTAACATATTTATTCCCCACCTTACGAATCGAAGAGGCCTCAAAAAAATTAAATGTCCCTAAATCATCCCCAGGGAAAATATAAGGATACTTCGTGCCCTCAGGTTCCCGCAACACGCCATAACGTGAACTGGCGGGCAAAAGGAACTTGATGACCTCTGTACCCGGTCTGACCGAATACATGGTGTTCTGATCCAACTGTGCGGCTGACGACCGTTGAAATCCCCAAAATCCATAGGCCCTGAATCCAATCTCAAAATCGGGATCATTAGGGTCGGTAATGTACTCAATATAAACGGCAGGATCGAAACCCAGGATACTACCGGGAACCGTGCGTTTTCCATCTTCTGTTAGGTTTAATGGGGTAAAAGGGCCGTCAGGACGGTCACACTTGCACACCATCGCTTCCCGGTTCGGGCCACGACTATGCGGATAGAGGTAATATTCTTTCTTCCCATTCTTTCTTTTCACTTCCACAAGATCAGGGGCATACATAACATCCCATTGCCCATCAATCTGATAGGTGAAAATGGGGCCTTCATCACGCCAGCTTGTTAAATCCTCCACCGGGGCTGACCATGCCCTGATGTCTGGTCCGCAATAGCTGGAAACCCTCACATCATGAGAGCCAATGATATAGACGCGGTATTTTCCAGGGCGGTCCGGATCCTCAAAAACACGGGGTTCCCCATCAGGCAAATGTTCCCACAATGGCAGATAGGGGTTACCGGCCAGTGTGTGAATGAATTCTTTCTGTCCTCCCATATCACCCGCTTTCTTTTGCTGGGCCAGTGCCGAGATAGTGAACAGGAATGAAAAAGAGCAAAAAAGGATTGTCTTCATTGTCCTCTTTCCTTGCATAATAGTGCTCATAAAGAAATAAATTATTAAAAATTAATTGTCCCTCAATTTAGCTTGTTTCCTGAACTGAAAAGCCGGGGCCCCGAAATAGCTGGGATGATTATTATCAGGGTTGACCACGATTTTTTCCAACACCACCTCCGGATCGATCATGTAAACCTTTAGCGTGTGTATGCAGCTTTCTTTTGAATGACCCCTTAAAAAATGCCCCACCGATCACACTTTATAATACTGTTCCCATCCTTTTCTAGGCGGCGGGCCTGCGAGTAACTCATTCGCCATTTTATTATTGGTGATCACTTTTTTCACCCTGTCAAATTCCAGTTTGGCACCTGTCCATTGCGCCAGTACCCCCAGACTG
>JAYRZH010000099.1:0-11544 GCA_041916555.1 Chitinophagaceae bacterium
CTCATGTTCTCTGCGGTGAATTATTCATCTATCTTCGCTGAAACCTTCTACTATGGAACCTGGCAAACAACAGGAAGAACTCTCCACGCTGGAGAAAACCCTTCACCTCGATTTTCGCAATGAGAATGAGCAGTTATGGTTAACCAACCAGAAAACGCTTCGTATTCTGATAGGAATACTGGGAATATTGTTGCCCCTGCTATTGCCCCTGGTAATCTGGATTGATATCGGGTACTGGAAACCGCTGTTTTCCATCAGCCATTATTATTTTACCCGGTCGAGTCCGGTGTTTATCATTATTGTCAGTTTGCTGGCTATATTCCTCTTGGTTTACAAAGGAAAAAAACCGATTGACTTTATTCTTTCCTCATTGGCGGGTCTGTTTGCGCTGATCCTGGTGGTATTTCCCACGGATAGTATAAGTTTCAAATGTTACGACACAGAACATTTGTATTCACTCGCTATTTATCCGGATAATTCATTCAGGGCGGTGGTGCATTATGTGGCCGCGGCCATTTTTTTGAGCAGCCTGGCTGCCATGTCCCTTTTTCTATTTACCAAATCAGACAAACCACCGGAACTGCGCGGGGTACAGAAAAGAAGACGTAACCGGATATTCCGTACCTGTGGGGTGATCATGGTATTGGCTTTACTGGTCATACTGGCCAATCCGCTCAAGATTATTTCCAATGAGGATTTTGAAACCTATCACCTTATGTTTTGGATGGAAACGGTGGCCGTTTGGGCTTTTGGTACTTCCTGGCTGGTAAAGGCGGAGGTTATACTTAAGGATAAGTAGATTTTTAAGCGACTATTTGGTCTGCTGCTCCATAAACGAAAGGCGGTCCCAGTATCCGCGCTGAAATACAATTTGGTCATCTTTAATCCAGAAAAATCCACAACCCCGGAGACCTTTGGGGTCTTTCCATTCCAGAATGCCCACATTTCCATCTTCAAAAATGTTTTCAACCAGGCAAACCATTTCATATTTGGAAAACTCTTCCCGAAACATGGCGCGGATGGTTTCCCTGCCCTTAAATTCACCGGTGGGAAGTTGATGGTTGATACAATCTGGGTGATAGAGGGCCGCCAGGCCATCATAATCATAGCTGTTGAATAGCTCAACCCAGCGTTGAAGGATTTGTTTGGGGGACATGCCCCAAAGGTAGGTGCAATTACTGATTGATCAGGTTGATCAACCCTGCCGCGTTCCGCACATTCAGTTTTTTGAACAGGTTGTGCCGGTGTACTTCCACCGTGCGAAGCGAAATATAGAGACGCTCGGAGATCTCTTTGGAGGTTAACCCTTCCTTGATCATCTGAGCTATTTCCAGTTCCCGTTTGGTGAGTGTATTGATATCCGGTTCAGACTCATCATTCCGGATCAGGTTGCCAACAATCTGTTCCTTGATATCTGAACTCAGGTAGCTCTCGCCATTTTTTACCGCTTCAATAGCTGCTACCATCTCATCATAGGTTGAGGTTTTGGATACATATCCCCTGGCTCCATTGTGAAGCACATTCTTTACCGTGGCAATATTCGTATGCATCGATACGGCCAGTACTTTGACCGAAGGCAATGACTCCTTGATCTGTTTTAACAAAGGCACTCCCGAAAGTCCGGGCATGCTGATATCTAACAGGATAATATTTGGATACAGGTCCTTGATCTCTGAAAGCGCAGTTTCGCCATCATTGGCTTTTCCAACAATTTCATAACGCTGGTCGGCGCCCAGTAAGGTGGACCACATATCGATCACCATTTTGTGATCATCAATAAAGTATAGCCTGGTCTTCCCCATAACAATCATTTTTTTTCAATGGATACCGGGTCAAAATATGGATTTTGTATGATGACCTATGCACGTATAATTTTTAAATAAGTGTTTATACTTAATTTATTGATATTGTGCATCATATATTTAAACGAATAATACAGAATGATTATTTTGTTCGTTGTACCCTGCCAGGCATGATTACTTCAGCCACTGATATCCACACTGAAACAAGCGGGCTTTTGTCCCTGATTGTCCAGCACCTCGGCTCCGCCATTTTATTGGAGGACCGCGACCGGAATATCCGTTTTATCAATCAACACTTTTGCGACCTGTTTGAGATCCCTGTCAAACCCGAAGACATGGTTGGGATCAACTGTTCCAATGCCGCCGAGCAGGCAAAGTACCTGTTTGTCAGCCCCAATGAGTTTGTGTCCGGGATCGATTCCATCCTGAGATTGCGCCGCATGGTAAAGGGCGAAACCCTTCGCATGATCAATGGAAAAGTGTTGACCCGCGACTTTACCCCGGTTTGGCTGGAGGATGGTACTTACTATGGGCATATATGGAGTTACACGGATGTAACGGATCATACCAAGACCGAAGAATTGGAGATGGAGCAGGCGATCAATTTTTTTACCCATCAGATTTATGAGAAAGCGGATGAAGAGGAATTGCTCTGGGATGTGGCGAAAAACTGTATTGGCCAATTGGGCTTTGTGGATTGTGTGATCTACCTGGTGGACGCGGAACGAAAACTATTGGTTCAAAAAGCTGCCTGGGGGTCAAAGACAACAGACGATAACAGGATCATCGACCCGATTGAAATTCCCTTGGGTGTTGGGATCGTGGGATATGTGGTACAGACAGGCCAGGCTGAACTCATCAATGATACTTCACAGGACAGCCGGTATATTGTGGATGATGCGATGAGATTTTCGGAGATCGCCGTACCATTGATTGTAAACGGGGAAGTGATTGGTGTCATTGACAGTGAGCATCCGGAAAAGAATTTCTATACCCACCGGCATTTGACCATACTCGCGACCGTGGCCTCCCTTTGTGCCATCAAAATCCAGAAATTAAGACACCAGCGCAAGATTGACCGGGAAATACTTGATCAGCGGAGTTTTTATGAGGAGATATTAAATCAACTGCCGGCGGATCTGGCGGTATTTGACATTGATCACCGATACCTTTTTGTAAACCCTATGGGGATACGTGATGAAACGGTTCGGAAATGGATCGTTGGCAAAAAGGATGAAGACTACTGCGATTTACGGAAAAAACCGTATTCAGTGGTTGCGGAACGCCGGGCACATTTCATGGAGGCGGTACGGGAGCGAAAGCTTGTTTCCTGGGAGGAAAAACTGATTGACCGGAAAGGAAAGGAGGATTATCATATCCGGAGTTTTTACCCGGTTCTCGATGCAGAAGGCCAGGTAAAACAGGTAATTGGTTATGGCTTAAATATTACGGACCGGGTTGCGGCCGAACATGAATTACAATTAGCAAAGAACCAGGCCGAGGATGCTGCCAGGGCCAAAGACCAGTTTATGGCCAGGGTAAGCCACGAGATAAGAACCCCTATGACCGGAATCATTGGGGTGGCCGATCTGCTGGCTCGTACGGGGCTGGATGATAAGCAACAGAAGTACCTGAATGTATTAAGACAATCGGCCCGTAACCTGCTGGCAATTGTAAACGATGTTTTGGATATTGAGAAAATTGTAGCCGGAAAGATGTTGCTTGAAAACACCCCCTTTCAGCTAAGGGAGAAGATGGAAGTGCTGATTGAAACCTTTACCGCGGAGGCCCGCAGCAAGGGCATCGAGTTGGTGATGTACTATCCTCCCGTTGCGGGAAATCACTTTCTGGGAGACCCGTTCCGCCTTTCCCAGATATTGTCAAACCTGTTGTCCAATGCGGTCAAGTTCACCCTTCGTGGGAAGGTGAATGTGGAAGTGCATGAATGGGAACGAAACAAGGAAACGGCGCGAATGGAATTTGTGGTGCGGGATACCGGAATCGGGATACCGGCGGCCAAGCAAAAAGAAATATTTGAACCCTTTACCCAGGTGCCACACGAGGAAATACGGTCTTCATCAGGAACTGGTCTTGGGCTTGCCATCTGTCAGGAACTGGCTCGATTGATGGGAGGTGAAATTACAGTGGAGAGTGAGATTGGGAAGGGCTCAGAGTTCCGGTTTAGTTTGTCATTGCGGATTGACCCGGCATTTAAAGGGAATGAAACCGTGGCATTGAACTCTGTAAGACCTGAGTTCTTTATCGGTATGAAGGTTTTGTTGGCGGAGGACCTGGAATTAAACCGGTATATAGTAAATGAAATGCTTACCGGTACAGGTATTCAATTAACCATGGTGGAGAATGGGGCTGAGGCTTTGGAGATTGCAAAGAAGATGCCGTTTGATGTCATCCTGATGGATATTCAGATGCCGGTTATGAATGGCGTGGAGGCTGTTCGACAGCTAAGGCAATTGCCTGACTACCGAGATCCCCGAAAACCAATACTGGCGCTAACGGCCAATGCCTTTGCCGCGGATCGAAAGAATTACCTGGATGCCGGATTTTCGGAAGTCTTATCCAAACCTTTTGAGCAAAAACTTCTTCTCCAGACTATGCGTGAGTTGCTGGGAATGGTTCCCGGAACAAGGCCAACCCAGGTAAAGACCCCTGTGTTTGTCCGGGCCGGAAATATTCATGGAATAAATTTATCCTACCTGGAGAAGATCAGTGGCAATAATACAGTCTTTATTGGCAATATGCTTCGTTCATTTATTGATACGGCAAGTTCCGTAAGCCGGGAGATCAAGAAAATGCTGGAGGCAAAGGACAAATCAGGTGTTGCGGAAGAATTGCATAAACTCATTTTTGCCCTTGGGGTAATAGGCGCGGATGGTTTAAAGGAAGAGATCCGTGGGTTGGAGCAAAGGGCCAAAAAGGACAGGATATCTATTCGTGACCTGCAACACGCCTGTACCCGCTTAGGGGCCACCCTTCAAAAACTCATTCTGGAAGCCCAGGAAGAGGAACATAAGATACTTCACTCTGCCACGATTAAGTAGTTACCCGTAGAAATCGTCTAGGTTCTGCGCCTCATTTTTCAATGAATATGTCAATATTCCTTGATGTATAAGCAAGGAGGCATTTTCTTTACGCCCTCAATTATCCAATCCCCCCGAAAAGACCATTCAATCCACTACCTTTTGAATAACCGTTTTTAATCAAATCAAAAACGAGTTATGAAAAAGTTTTTACCCATGATTACGCTGGTACTGGCCAGCTTTATTTCCCAGGCGCAAGGGCTGGTCCTTAGCGAAAATTTCGGGGGCTACACCTCCGGTGATATCAATGGCCAGGGCGGATGGACTGTTACCTCCACCACCAGCCAGGTACAGGTAGCGAATGTATCCCCTTATCTGGCCTATGCCGGGTACGTGAGTGGCTCGCAGTATGTGAATATATCAGCTACTGCCTTTTCCCGTTACGCGCGCAAGAATTTTATTACCAATATTCCTCTAAATGCCAGTTCGGTGGTGTACATGTCATTTGTGGTTCGTATAGCCAATACACCAAACACCAATGAAGAACGTGTGGTTGTTTTAAAAGATGAGGGTGGAAATGATATCCTGCGGTTTTTTGTGGATCGCGGTGGCGCAACCAGTCGTGTGCGATTTGGAATAGGCACAGGTGGTCAGAACCCTGCTTATACGCCAACCGGCACTACCACTGAATACGCGGTGAATACCAATTACCTGATCGTGATACGGTATGATGTGGATGCATCCGGAAACAACCGGGATGATATTTATATGTGGGTGAACCCTTCGCTGGCTTCTGAACCCACCACGGCAAGCGCCAATGCTACGAATAGCAATGTGGGCCTGGGTTATACTTTGGGCACCACCAACATGATCAATCAACTCGAGATCCCAAAGCGTGCCAATACGCCTACCGGTTCGCTGGATGCTTTCAAGATCGCGTATGGTGCCGGAAACGGAACCACTGCATTGAATGCAGCCGCTGCCTGGTCTGATCTTTCGCCCGCCGGTATCGCTTTACCGGTAAGCTTTGGAGATATCCGAGGCCTGATTAAAGGAAATGGGGTAAAGGTTGATTGGACCATTTTAACCGAAGTGAATGTAAAGCGGTATGAGGTAGAACGGAGTGTGAATGGACAGGATTTTCAGGTAATCGGTACTATTTCCGCTTTACAAAAGCAGGCCTACACCTTTACGGATGCCAGCCCGGCGCAAGGGGCCAATTATTACCGCATCCGCAATGTTGATTTAGATGGGTCGGGCAGTGTAAGTCAGGTAGTAAAAGTGGTGTTTGGCAAGCATGTGAATAATATCAGCCTGTTCCCTAACCCGGTAACCGGTGATCATATTTCCCTGATCACACCCAGCCTGGAAAAGGGGATATACCGGATCCGGATATTGGATCAGCAGGGCGCCCAACTTTCAGTAAATGTGTTGAATCATGAAGGCGGTTCATTCAGCAATGCCATCCGCCTGCCATCCGGAATGAAAGCAGGTGTTTACACCCTGGAGATCACTGATGGCGGACAAACCCGATTGTATAAACAGTTCCTTTTAGCAAAATAGAGTTTCATAGCTCCGGTATTTCCTTTTGTTAAACCATTCGTTTGTTGAAAAACAAGCGCAGACCCCCGAAAGGGGGTTTGTTTTTTTAGGTTAGTTTATGTTTTGGAAATCAGGGAATTGCTGCGAATGGCCCTGAAAAATGACTAACGTATCAACCTCTAAACTACGTAGTTACACTTACCCGGTTCCTTCATATATATTTCATTAATAATTAGTTAGAAGCCTAAGGGCTTGTATCTATGATTTATTTTTATTTATTTTACATCCTACTTACTCCGATCCTACCCAAGAACCCCCGATCCTTTTTATTCCTCGAAGAACAAGAAAGCAGTTTAAACCAGGCTTTTTGGCTTTTGCTATACAACCTGAATCTCCATTCCTGTTGAATCATCCGGTCCATGCCTTTTGAAATAACCGTTTTTTATTCATTACAAAAAACGAGTTATGAAACGATCTTTACCCTTGATGTTACTGCTTCTTGGCAGTATTTATTCTTCCGCACAAGGTCTTGTGCTCAGCGAAAATTTTGGTGGTTATGCCAGTGGAAACCTGGGAGGTCAGGGAAGCTGGGTGGTAAGCAATACGACTTATCAGCCCCAGGTGGCCAATGTGAACCCTTATCTGGCTTATGCGGGTTATGTGAGTGGCACCCAGTATATTAATATCAATAACACTACGGGTGGTACAAACCGCACAGCCCGTAAGAATTTCATCACAAATATTCCCCTGAATGCTAATGCGGTAGTGTACATGTCATTTATCATCCGCGTAGCCAGCACTCCAAGCACCACGGACGAGCGGGTGATCGTGCTGAATGATGAATTGGGCAATGATGTGCTGCGTTTTTATGTTGATCGTGGTACTGCCATCAACCGTGTTCGGTTTGGAATTGGCACTGGTAGCGAAGCGCCAAATTATACCCCTACCGGGGCTACGAATGAATATGCAGTCAATACCAATCATTTGATCATTATCCGCTATGATATTGATGCATCAGGAAACAACCGGGATGATATTTCCTTATGGGTCAACCCCTCTCTGGCGGCTGAACCTTCAGTAGCCAGTGACAATGCCACTAATACCAATGTGGCCATTGATTATACATTTGGTCAGACGCAGGATATCAATCAACTGGAAGTGGCCATCCGGAGCAACACGCCAACCGCTTCGCTGGATGCCTTTAAAATCGCGTATGGCGCAGGGAATGGTTCCACCGCGTTGAATGCGGCTGCAGCCTGGAGTGATTTATCACCGGCTGGTATCGCGTTGCCGGTAAGTTTTGGAGATATTCGCGGAACCATTAAAGGAAATACCGTTAAGGTTGACTGGACGGTACTGACCGAAGTGAATGTAAAGCACTATGAGGTGGAGAGAAGTGTGAATGGCTTGGATTTCTATTCAGTTGGAACGGTTGCGGCAAGGAATAAAACGGCTTATACCCTTACAGATGCTTCTCCGGTACAGGGAGCTAATTATTACCGCATCCGCAACCTGGATATTGATGGCACCAGCAGTTATAGCAATGTGGTAAAAGTGATGTTTGGCAAGTCGGTAAGCGCGCTCAGTGTATTTCCAAACCCGGTTACCGGTGACAGGATCTCCATCCTTACCCCTGATTTGGCCAGAGGTTCTTATTCCATTCGCATCCTTGACCAGCAGGGCGCACAACTATCCCGCAGTACCTTGAGCCATGATGGGGGTTCCCTGAGTCAGTCGTTCCAGTTACCAGCCGGAATGAAATCGGGCGTTTACACATTGGAGATTACGGATGGTACGCAGACCCGATTATATAAACAATTTCTGGTTGTACGATAATTGATATTATTGCGGTTGTAGTTACTTGATAATAAATGACCCTCCCTCCGAGGGTCATTTCCATTAATGGAGTTTCACAATATTTTAAGGAGTATGACTGATTTTGGTCATGCCATTATCGGCTCCCAGTTGGTATATTACCAGGGTGAAGAAGGTAATTGCCATAATATTTCTTGGTTTAATGGTTGCTTTACAGACTCCCGTTGGACAGCTGTTAAAGGTTCCATTGCTTGTTGAGCATTTTATTAAGCACAGCAAAAAGGAATCCCATTCACTTTTAGCGTTCTTAGAAGAACATTATTCCCCCGGACATAATGATGCCGATAAGGAAGAGGATGAGCAGTTGCCCTTTAAAAATTTTGTCATATATAGTATTGGCATTTCAATAGTTTACTCTTTTATACAATCCGGGCTTGCACCTCAGGTAACCCGGACAGGCAATTTCTTTTTTCAAAAGAACTACAATCCTCGCAGGCATTTGGCTGGCATTTTTCATCCCCCCCGGTAAATAAAAGTTTGTTTTTCGACTGATAACTATTATTTACTTTATTAAATCTATTATATGTCTAGTGTACAATTGCACCTGGCACTTACCCATGTGCCTGTAATTCTTTCGTTGGTTGCCTTTTTAATTCTCCTTACTTCAATATTCATAAAGAACGACACTGTTGGGAAGGTTTCGTATGCCCTGCTAGTATTGGCAGGACTAACTGCCATACCTGTTTTTCTAACCGGAGAAGGGGCAGAGGAAGCGGTGGAGAACCTTCCCGGAGTTTCCGAGGCTGTTATAGAAAAGCATGAGGGTATAGCAAAGTTCGCTATGATCGCCATCTCTGTTTCGGGATTAATATCATTGGGGGTTTTGTTATCTGGCAAAAATCAGGTAATTGCCCGGGTTGGGAGGATTATTATCCTGGTGTTGGCTATTGGATCATCAGCATTAATGGCCCAGACAGCCCATTTGGGAGGCCAGATTCGCCATACAGAAATCAGGGCAACCGGTGCTGGGGTGAATCAGAATACGGATGGTAACGCCGAGAATGGCGGTGACCAGGTGAAAGGTGGTGAAGATGATGATTAACGTTTAATAGGTTAGGTTTCCCACGGCAGGTACCATATTTTCTGCGCCTGCCGTGGGACCTAACCTTATCTAAGGCGATACCGGTGGGTTCTAAACGACATCCACACCGGGCGCTTGTCAAACTGTGAGCCAGTTGAATGAGTTGGTTATCAGATGGGTCTTACTTTTCCGCTACCACTGATCTGGGTGCTAACCTGGGGGCTTCCGGAGTAAAACACGGACCCGCTGCCACTGATATGAGCATCCAGTGTCTGCGATACCTTTAAGCGGATATCACCACTGCCACTGATCCGGGTATCCGCCGTATTGGCCTGTACACCCACCAGGTTCATGGTGCCACTGCCACTAATCTGTAATTCTTCATGGGCTGTAGTACCGGCATAGACATTAATGTCACCGCTTCCACTGATACGCGCATCAAGTACACCAGCCAGCTCCACTTCCTGGAGACTGATATTGCCACTGCCACTTACCTGTACATTGAGCGAGTTGCTAACCGCTTTACCAATAAGGTCCAGGTCACCTGAGCCGCTAAGCTTGAGGTAATCCGTATAAGGCATAGTGATATTTACAACCACATCGCTGTTGTTTTTTACCCAAACCCCGTTTTTGTAATCGATCTGCAATACCCCGCCGGATACAGTAGTCCTTAGTACATCCAGGATATTCTGCTGGGCAGTTACCTCCACCTTCAGGGGAGAGCCGATATACACATTTACCTTACCTCCAAATTCCACGGATACCCCCGTGAAGTTGCCGGTATTTCTGGTTTCGGTTACAAGGGGACCGGTGCCCACGATCTTTTCACAGGAAGAAAAGAGAAAGAGAGAGAAAATTGCCATTAAGGCCACAGTTGTCTTTTTCATGATTAGTTCAATTTCTTGTTTACGATATATTTTAATGGCTTTCATGGGACGTGGATCAACATTTTTTAGTTACAAACCTTTTACAGACGGTTATTTTTCCTGACAAATGATCAGAACTCGACCTTATAATTAAGAATTGGGATCAAACCGGTCTGGTACAGGTTTTCGATTTTGTTTTTTTCTTTGTTAAAATATTGGCTGAAAATATTCAGCCGGTTGGTCAGATTTTGGATATCGAGTGAAAGGGTCGTGGTGTGACGCTTCCGGTTCCACTTCATGCTGACACGCAGATCAGTACGGAAGTAGGCCGGGTTTTGAAGACTGAATGCCTGTTTTTCAAGAAAAACGGTATATCCTGCCTGTCTGGATGCCTCCAAATCAATAGGGGTGGTCCTCAATCCGCCAGCCACAATGGTTTTAAGATTTACGCCAAAGGTTTTTTGTTTTCGGTCGCTGTAAAAATCCTTTCCGGTTAAAAGGGTGATGATGTAATTTCCATTAAACCGTGTATTTCTTTCTATTCCATCCAGGGCTGTGTACTTTGATTGATACAGTGAGTTGCTCAGGGTAAAATAAAAATTATCATGCAGGTAGTGCTCAATGGAGAGTTCAACGCCATAGTTTCTGCCTTTTCCTTTATTTACCAGGGGGTCGGTCACATATTCATATTCCACGTTCAAGGTGGAGAGGGTACTGTTTATATCGGCCGCCACGGGTACATCAAACAACTGCTGGTAATACAACTCTGTTTTGATCTGCCAGACTTTTACAGGGCGGTAGCTATAGGATACCACATAATGATGGGACTTGGTCATTTCCAGGTTTTTATTGGGCATTTCAAAATCACCATTGGGCAACCTTGTACCGGCGAAGTACACATTCATGGTTTGGATCTGGCTATGCAGGCCATAGGCTAATGCCAGGCTGTTTTTGCCATTGATATTCCATTTGGCAGAAATGCGGGGTTCGAAGGATGATGTATTGTTGTGGGATAGTTTCAGGTAATGCGCGCCGGCTTGTACGCTCACATCATTTGAAACCTTGTATTGCCATTGCATGAAAGCTTGCTGCGTTGAGCTATTCCCTTTATTGTTCAGCACTTCTTTTATGGGTTCATCGTCATGCTCAGCGGAAAGGCGATAAAAATTAAATTGGATGAATTTTTGGATAAAACCTGCTCTCATGAACAAGCGGTTGCTGAATTTTTTATCAGCCCTGGTGCTAATGGTCAGTTTCCGGTCGGTCATTTTTTCGAAATAAGTCTTGCGCAGGCTGAGATCATCTTCGGTAAAATCTTCATCATAGCTGATCCTGGTACCTGAGAGACCAATAGCGGAATTCAGTTTCCAGTTTTTTCCTATCAGTATCGAGTGGGTGAT
>JAYRZH010000100.1:0-11525 GCA_041916555.1 Chitinophagaceae bacterium
TCACCCGAAAATTTGATACCCGGGATACCCTGTCCCTTCGCAGACAAGCCTTGCTGATCTATCAGGAACTGATCAAATTTCATCTAGCCGATGCCAAACCCGCCGCGCTCATTGATGCCGATCTGCAACGGCTGGACTTTGCCAAAGAAAATTCCACCCACCCCGACAAGGAAAAATTATATTACCTCGCTGTACAGCATATCGCCGAACAATATGGCACTGCACCCGATGCGGCCCAGGCCTGGTTCCTGTTGGCGCAACACCATTATCAACTGGCCAATGATTATGATCCCCGCAAGGATACCACCCATCGTTGGGAAAGGGTCAAGGCATTGGAATTGTGTAACAGGATTCTGTCATCAAAAGACAGTTCGGAGGGATGGGTTAATGCCTTTAACCTGAAACAGGAAATCCTCAAGCCGGAAACTTTTTTCCAAATGGAAAAGGTAAACCTCCCGGCCCAACCCTTCCGGGTCTTTCTTCGCTACCGCAATACACCCGTCCTCTACCTGCGCGTGGTTTCCGTGGATAAACCCATGAAAGCAAAATGGGAAAACCCTTTTGATGAAGACCACTGGAAAGAGCTAACCAAGCTACCCCCGGTGAAGACCTGGGAGCAAACCCTGCCACTTCCGGCGGATTATCTTTCTCATACCACGGAGATTCCGGTACAGGGTTTACCGGTTGGAGAATACCTGCTGATTATTTCCACCGAAAAAGATTTTGCCCTGGATAAATCCGCACTGGCCGCACGGCACTTCTATGTCTCCAATATTAGCTATGTGCGAAATGGAAAAGAATTATTTATCCTCCATCGCGAAACAGGCCAGCCGCTGGCCGGGGCTAAAGTAGATGTCTGGAAACGCAAATACGATATTAAAGTAAGGGAGTATCTGGAGGAAAAGCAGAATAGCCTGACCGTTAGTACAAATGGGTTTGTCTGGTTAGGCAAAAAAGCTGGCCAGGAACAGGAGAACGGATACAAACTTGAGATCACCTATCAAAACGACAAGCTCTTTCTGGATGATTGGCTGAATGATTATTACTGGTACCGGAATAATGAAGATCCAAAGGATCCGATAGAAAACCGGCAATATTTCTTTTTCACCGATCGCGCGATTTATCGCCCGGGGCAGACCGTTTATTTCAAGGCCATCGGCATCATACCTGATGAGAAAAAGAAATTCATTCCCCTGGCAGATTATAAAGGAAAATTCAATTTGGTTGATGTAAATGGGGAGCAAGTGGATAGCCTGGAATTGACCTCCAATGAATACGGCTCCGTATCCGGTTCCTTCCGTTTACCCGCCTCCGGTTTAACAGGCAATTTCAGTCTCGAGGAATCTGAAGGAAAGGGCTTTGCAAGTTTCTCCGTAGAGGAATACAAACGCCCGAAATTCTTTGTGGAATACGAAGAGATTAAAGGCACCTACCGCGTATCGGATACCATCACCATTACCGGAACGGCCAAGGCCTATGCCGGAAATGCGATTGATGGCGCCAAAGTGAAATACCGGGTGCTTCGCCAGCCCCGTTTTATATATCCCTGGCTGTTTAAGCGCTGGTGGCAACCCCCTACCCCGGAGCAGGAAATTGTTCATGGTGAATTGACCACCGATGCCTCCGGAAATTTCATCATCCGTTTTGCCGCCATACCCGACAAAAGCCTTGACCCCAAACTGGAACCGGTATTTGATTATACCGTGAATGCGGAGGTTACGGATATCAATGGAGAGACCAGAACCGGTGAAACCACCGTATCGGTTGGTTATAAGGGGATGATGCTCACCACCTCCATTCCTAAACAGGTGGCAATGGATAGTTTGAAAACACTTAACATTTACACCCAAAATATGAATGGGTCCTTTGAACCAGCCCGGATAGAGGTTAGCATTTCTCCTTTAAAGATCGAAAACCGCCTGCTTCGTTCCCGCTATTGGGAAAGACCGGAACACCAACTATTAGCAAAAGAAGAATATATAAGGATGTTCCCCCATGATGTGTATGATGCGGAAGATGACTGGGAAAACTGGGAGAAAGAAAAACAAGTATTTGGGAAGATTGACAGTTCCTATATCGATGGTAAATTCCCAATCCCGAACGCAAAACTCAAAGCCGGCTACTATGAAATACAGGTAACCGCCCAAAATGAAAAAGGAGAAGAGGCCAAAGACATACAGTATTTAGAAGTAGTGGATGAAAAAAACAATCAACTGCTTCGTCCGCAGTATTTCTGGACACGTAAAGCGATCTCGATTGAACCTGGTGAATCCACCAACGTGCTCATTGGCACATCGGCACCTGATCTTTACCTCGTTCATGAAGTGATCAAACCCGTCATCCAGGGCGAACCAACCGATGAATTTGGTTCCAATGTAAAAACCTATACCCAGTCTGTCCAAACCGGCATAAGCGAATTTCCGTTCACGGCTACCGAAACCGACCGCGGTGGGTTTGGTCTGAGCTTTTTTACCGTTAAAGACAATCGGTTTTATTTTCTGCAGGACCATGTATTTGTTCCCTGGTCCAATAAAGGACTGGAAGTGAGCTTCAGCACCTTCCGTGATAAAACCCTGCCCGGTTCCGAGGAAAAATGGTCGGTCCATATTAAAGGAAACAAAGGAGATAAGGTAGCGGCTGAAATGCTGGCCAGCATGTATGATGCATCACTGGACCAGTTTGTGGATCACAACTGGACCACACCGGCTATCTGGCCTTATTTCTGGGCAAGGAGAAACTGGGATGGGGGATATAATTTTAGTACGGAAAGTGCAAATACTGCACAAAAGGAAATCGAGGAAAAATACCTGGATAAAGAGTATGATGAGTTGATACACCTTTTTATGAAAAATCGAAAATCCTTTAGCACGGGTAACGCATTGGTTAAGGCTGATGCCATGAACCCCGTAATGGCATTACAAGGACGTGTTCCGGGGGTTATCGTTACAGAAAACGAAATGGGTGATGTAGACGAGGATGGAAGAGCGGATAGCCTTACAACAAAACAGAAACCCACCGAAGCCCCTGTTCCTTCCATCCGCAAAAACCTCCGGGAAACCGCTTTCTTCTTCCCCGATCTTCGTACGGATAGCGCGGGAAATATTTCTTTTTCCTTTACAACCCCCGAAGCCCTGACCACCTGGAAACTTCAGACCCTGGCCCATACCAAAGATCTTGCCTTTGGGCAGTCCACGAAAACACTCATTACCCAGAAACCACTGATGGTGCAACCCAACCCTCCCCGGTTCTTACGCGAAGGAGATAAAATGGAGTTCAGTGGAAAGATCGTGAATATGACAGAAAAAGAAATCACCGGTCAGGCGCAATTGCTGCTGATGGATGCCACCAATAATCAATCTGTGGATGGCTGGTTCCAAAACATGTTCCCCAACCAATATTTCACTGTGCCTGCCGGACAAAGCGTGGCGGTGAAATTTCCCATCGAAGTTCCCTTCCTCTTTGACCGGGCCCTTACCTGGCGGATCGTAGCCAGTTCATCTGCCACCGCCACCGAGGCACAAGGTACCTATAGCGATGGCGAAGAATCCTATCTGCCGGTGCTGACCAACCGCATGATGGTCACCGAAACCCTTCCCCTCCACCTGAACGACACAGGCACCAAAAAATACAAGTTTGAAAAACTGTTGAAAACAGGATCATCCGAAACATTACAACATCATCGCCTCACCGTTGAATATACCTCAAACCCTGTTTGGTATGCGGTGCAAAGTCTCCCCTACCTGATGGAATATCCCTATGAATGTTCTGAGCAAACCTGGAACCGGTACTATGGCAACGCCCTTGCCAGTCTGATTACCCAAAAAATTCCGCGGATCAAAGAAGTATTTGATTCCTGGAAGGGAAAGGACACTGCCGCCTTACTCAGCAACCTGCAGAAAAACGATGAATTGAAGTCTATCCTGCTCGAAGAAACTCCCTGGGTTCTCGATGCCCGGAATGAATCGGAGCAGAAGAAAAAAATAGCCTTGTTGTTTGACCTTTACAAATTGAGTGAATCCGGAAACCTCGCCCTGGAGAAATTAGCCAGGATGCAAAAAGAAACCGGCGCATTCTCCTGGTTTCAGGGTGGCCCCGATGACCGCTATATCACTCAATACATTCTCTCAGGCATTGGTCACCTGGTCAAACTCAATGGCGCATCTACTACCCAGATGGAAACCCTGGAATCGATCTTGAACAAAGCCCTGCCCTATCTGGACAAAAAAATCAAGGAAGACTATGATGCGCTGAAAAAAGCAAAGGCTAATCTGAGTTTGAATCAATTGAACCAATCACAAGTGCAATACCTATACCTGCGTAGCTTCTTCCCCGAGAAAAAGATACCCACCGCTTCGCAGACCGCTTATACCTATTTCCGAACCCAAGCACAAAAATTCTGGACCAAACAGGGTAAATATGGCCAGGGGATGATCGCGCTTGCCCTTTTTAGAACCAGGGATAGCAAAACACCCGCAGCCATTATTAAGTCACTCAAAGAAACTTCGATCAATAATCCCGAACTGGGCCGCTACTGGAAGCTCTCGGGTGGCTGGTTCTGGTACCAGGCCCCCATCGAAACCCAGGCCCTGCTGATAGAGGTGTTTTCGGAAATCAGCAAGGATAACAAAACCGTCAATGAACTTAAGACCTGGTTGCTGAAAAACAAACAAACCAACCAATGGTCTACAACCAAAGCCACCGCCGAAGCCTGTTACAGTCTGTTGCTTCGTGGGGAGGATTGGGTCAGCCAGCCTCAGGAGGTGGAGATCGATCTGGGGCCCGCTTTTGTTACCTCTGGCACTGGCGCAGAGGCCGGAACCGGTTATTTCAAAAAAACTATGGAAGGTCGGCTGGTAGAACCTGCCATGGGAGAGATCACCGTACAGGTTAAAAACAATAACGGAAAATCCGGTTCACCCAGTTGGGGAGCGGTTTACTGGCAGTATTTTGAAGACCTTGACAAGATAACCCCGGCAGCCACCCCGCTTCAATTGAATAAGAAACTATTTGTAAAACGTAATGGCGAACGCGGACCCGAATTACACCCGGTCAACGAGGGTGATGTGTTGAACGTAGGAGACAGGATCACTGTCCGGATTGAATTGCGTAGTGACCGCGACATGGAATATGTACACATGAAAGACCTGCGTGCCAGCGCGCTGGAACCTGTGAACGTGCTGAGCAGTTATCGCTGGCAGGATGGCTTGGGTTACTATGAAAGCACAAGGGATGCCAGTACGAATTTCTTCTTTAGTTATTTGAGAAAGGGAACCTATGTGTTCGAATACGATCTCTTTGTCACTCATAAAGGAGAATTTAGCAATGGGGTGACAACGATTCAATGCATGTACGCTCCTGAATTTTCGGCGCATAGCGAAGGGCTCCGTATTCAGGTTGAATGATGTTTATGCAATCCACATGGGATGGGATTCATAAAACATACAGAGGCTATGACTTTAGTATTCTGGAGAACCGTTGGATATCCACCTGAGGAGTCAATGGCTTTCCGTGTATCAAGTGCTCGACCAGTTCATGCGCAAAGAAGGGCCCCAGCGAACAGCCCTTTGTCCCAAGCCCATTGAACAAACCTACTGAAGGATACAAAGGATGGATGCCAATAAATGGTCGCCGCTCAATGGTAGCCGGACGTATCGCAGCCTTGTGATCGATCAACCGATAGGGTATCTTTATCCAATTCTTTAGTTTTAACAGGGCATCACTTTTATATGCCTCCGTTGGATAAGGATCCTGGATATGCCAGGAATAATTGGAACCCATCCAGAATATATCCTTCCCCGATAATGGCACCAGGGCCAGCCCCTTTTTGTAAATATGATCCTGCGGGAGTCCTGGTATTTCCAGGATCAGGGCCTCCCCCTTATGAAGGGTAAAAGGAAGTTTGGAAAAATAAACCGAGCGCGCGGCAGCAATACCATCACAATATATGATCCGCGAAGTTGTGATGTCATGATATTGGACATGATCTTCGAAGACCTTTAATTCTTCTTCCAGATACTTCGCATTTCTTATTCTGCCCTCCGCTTCCAATTTGTTCCGCCAGGCAGGAAGTATAATATCCAGGTGTGCTGTAAAGGCCGGCTCAATGATTCCACATCCAAATCCGGGGTGAAAGTATTCAGAGAAAAGATCATCTGGTCCACGACGGATATAATCCTCTCCCATAGAAAGCTTGTTCTCAAAGGCAAGTTTTACATCCGGGGCAGAGAAGAAATCCACGATCGTTCGCCTGGAAATTGCCCGGATACCAAGTTCTTCCCCCAACTGGGTATAATGCTTCTCGGCAAATGGCAATAACTCATCGATCCTCCAGGTCTTAACAATCCTCCGCCCCGTAACAGGATTTATCAACCCCGCCGCAACCCTGGAGGAAGCATAGCGATCGATTTCGTCAATGATGATGAAAGTCTTTTTCTCCTTGGATAAGAAATAACTCAGCCAGGTTCCCGCTACCCCCTGGCCAATGATGAGGTAGTCAACGTTCATGTAGCAAAGGTAGGGGATGGGGAGTAGTGAATAGTGAATGGTGAATAGGTGAATGGTGGGTAGGTGAATGGTGAGTAGGTGAATGGTGAGTAGATCATAACTATTTGATACTAATTCAAAAAATCGATACTTTTATCCATATTCACCCATTCACTATTCACCTATTCACCTAATCACACATTCACCATTCACCCATTCACTTATTCCCCCCATGCCCGACCAACAATACATCATCCCCGCAAAATACCGCCGTCTGGAAAACCTGCATATCGTTTTTTGGCTGGTAAAAGATATTTCCTGGTGTATGCTTTGGAAATGGATGGGGATTGCCATGATCGTGCCTACCCTGGCTGTGGCCATTTACATTGCCTGGCGTACCCGGGCCATTGTATCTGAGTTGGCGCACAACCTGGCCATTGCATTTTGGATCTCAGCCAATAGTTATTGGATGATCAGCGAGTTCTTTGGGTTTGATGAGGTCATTGTGTGGCACCATTATACCGGCAAGCACATGGCCCTGATACCATTTTTGATTGGTGCCGGAATACTGCTTTACTATTATGCGCTGGTGCGTCCACGGGAGATGAAGGAAAAGCACTTTGTTACCATGTAATGGCTTAATTATCCTACAATCGTACATTCCCAATAATCGGGAGACTTAACCTCAGATTGGTTTCCTTCTTCAGAATGTGTTTTCTGAAGAGATAAATGGCGGCGATAGTTAACATAGTTCCTCGAATTTTTAGGTTAAAATTTTATTCGGGGATATTGGATCTTGGTTCAACACTTTACATAGGGCCTCATACAATTGAGGCATATTCATCTGAAGCCCTTCGGGGCTTTCAAAAAATGCTTCCACGCTTACCGCCCAGAATTCATGAATATTACTGTAGGCATAACTACGCAGGTAGCTGCGCCGGCGGGTGATAACATCGGCTATGATAGGTCCGGTGGTTGTTGAAAACCGCTCATAATTCAACCGGAATTCCTTGTCCTCCTGGTAAGGCGCAAAGAAATTATTATACAGCAGGGCATGACTCATTTCATGCAGGGCCACATTGATATTGTCATTGCTTACAGCATATCCATAAAGGAAATGCTTCCAGGACAGATAAATCCCTTCAGGTGCCACATGCCCGATAAACAGCTCCTTGTCACTATCCATTTGATACGCATCCGCCAGCACATGGATATCTTTGAATGTATCCATCAAATAATTATCCAGTCCAAAAGTGACCTGAATAGCGGAGGCGCTGACAAGAACCGGTATCTCTTCCGTTTCCTCCAACCCTACATAATGAAAGGTCTTGGACATGCGGTAATGGTGTACACGGTCCACAAACCGGCGCTTCATGGGCTCATCAAGCTCATTGAAGTAATTGATCGTGCCACCAATAATGGAAGAGTAATTGTTGTAAACGTATTCCGAAACCAATTCATAAGGAACTGGTGCCACCGGTTTAGCTAACTCAGGCCCTGGCCTGTCCGGTGTGAACAACCGTTGAAGTTTTCGCAAAATAGTTTTCATGAGTCGGGTTCGGAAGACTAAAAGTAGAAAACGCCCCCGGCCCGTGCAAGTTTTACGGCGTAATATTTCTATAATGACTGCCCAATACCTGTTTTCCAACCCCTTAGGCCCGGCCCCCTTCAGCGATTTGTCCGTATATTTGCGCGATTTTGATCAACACCTAATTCCCATGTTCAGAACGCATACTTGTGGCGAACTCCGTCTCTCTGACGCCGGAAAAGAAGTGACCCTGGCCGGCTGGGTCCAAACAGTCCGTAAATTCGGAGCCATCACCTTCGTGGATCTCCGCGACCGCTATGGCATTACCCAATTATTGATTGGGGAAAACCTGGGCGATTGGCTTGATGCCAATCCTCTTGGCCGCGAATTTGTATTGCAGACCAAAGGAATTGTAAGTGAACGCTCCAATAAGAACCCTGCTCTGCCCACAGGCGATATTGAAATCGTTCTGTCATCCATCACCATATTGAATAAATCAGCAGTGCCTCCTTTCACCATACAGGATGATACCGATGGCGGGGATGATCTGCGGATGAAATATCGTTTTCTGGATCTTCGTCGTGGAGCGGTTAAGCGAAACCTTGAACTCCGCTATGCGGTCAACCGCGCAGCCAGAAACTATCTGCACCAGCAGGGTTTTATGGATATTGAAACCCCGTTTTTGATCAAATCCACCCCGGAAGGCGCCCGTGATTTTGTTGTTCCCTCCCGGATGAACCCCAACCAGTTCTACGCCCTTCCGCAAAGCCCGCAAACCTTTAAGCAATTGCTCATGGTGAGCGGATACGACCGGTACTACCAGATTGTAAAATGCTTCCGTGATGAGGACCTTCGCGCTGACCGTCAGCCTGAATTTACCCAGATCGATTGTGAAATGGCCTTTGTAGAACAGGAAGACATCCTGAACATGTTTGAAGGCATGATCAAATCCATCTTTAAAGAGGTTAGTGGCATTGATTACAACGCTAAAGTGGATCGCATGACCTGGGAAGAAGCCATGTGGACTTATGGCAATGACAAACCCGATATACGGTTTGGAATGAAACTGTGCAACCTGAAATTCCCGGGACATACCTTCCCCAACAGGTCCTCCATCTCAGACCTGATCGATAACGCCAACTTTCAGGTATTTGACAGCGCCGAAACCGTGGTAGCCATCGCTGTTCCTGGTTGCAGTGAATATTCCCGCAAACAAACCGATGAACTGACCGAATGGGTCAAACGCCCCCAAATTGGCATGAAGGGCCTGGTATTCATAAAATGCAATACGGATGGCACTTTCAAATCCAGCGTTGATAAATTTTACCCGGAAGAAAGACTGAAAGCCATCGCCGAAGCGGCCGGGGCCCAATCCGGTGACCTCATCCTTATCCTGGCAGGGCCTGAAGAAAGAACCCGCAAAGCCATCAGTGAATTGCGCCTGGAAATGGGTGAACGCCTGGGGCTTCGGAAAAAAGATGAATTCAAACT
The DNA here is from genome assembly GCA_041916555.1 of Chitinophagaceae bacterium. Taxonomy (GTDB): domain Bacteria; phylum Bacteroidota; class Bacteroidia; order Chitinophagales; family Chitinophagaceae; genus SpSt-398. Next base: position 9,503 of record JAYRZH010000100.1, read on the forward strand.
TTTATGGGTACTCGATTTCCCGCTGTTTGAATATGATGAGGAAGGAAATCGCTGGGTAGCCCGTCACCACCCCTTTACGTCCCCCAAACCCTCCGACATACCTGCCATGATCGGCAACGACCCCCGTATTGAAAATGCCGCCAAATACCTCGAGCATCCCTATGCCTCCATTAAGGCCAATGCCTATGACATGGTGCTGAACGGAAATGAAATCGGTGGCGGGTCCATCCGGATATTCCAACGCGAATTGCAGGAGAAAATGTTTGCCGCGCTGGGAATGGACAAAGAGGAACAACAACATAAATTTGGTTTCCTGCTGGGAGCTTTTGAATATGGCGCCCCCCCACATGGTGGTATTGCTTTTGGGTTTGACCGCCTTTGCGCGATTCTTGGAGGCAGCGAAAGCATCCGTGACTTTATCGCTTTCCCAAAAAACAACGCCGGCCGTGATGTGATGCTGGATGCACCGGCCACTATTGATCAAAAGCAACTTGATGAGCTATCCCTTAAGCTATTGCCTAAAAACTAATAGCTAATAGCTTTTATTTACCTTTAGGTGTGACCTCCTCCGCTCCGCTTGCTGAACGAATACGGCCTGAAAAACTTCAGGACCTCGTTGGCCAGGAACACCTGACCGGCCCGGGAAGTATTTTGCTAAACGCCATCGCGGTCAACAAAGTCCCTTCAATGATTTTATGGGGGCCACCCGGTACCGGTAAAACCACCATTGCCAATATCATTGCCCACACGCTTCAGGTTCCTTTCTTCACCCTTAGCGCTATTGCCGCCGGGGTAAAAGAAGTTCGCGAAGTGATAGAACAGGCCCGAACCCGGCCCGGCTCGGTTTTATTCATTGATGAAATCCACCGGTTTAACAAAGGTCAGCAGGATGCCCTGCTTGGCGCGGTTGAAAAGGGAATCATCACCCTTATCGGTGCCACTACCGAGAATCCCTCATTTGAAGTCAATGCCGCCCTGCTTAGTCGCTGCCAGGTGTATATCCTGAAATCACTGGATGAAAAACACCTTGGTAAACTTATTGCCCAGGCCATGGAAAAAGACCAATGGCTAAAGGTTAGGGCCCTAAAGATCAGGGAAACCAACGCCTTGTTCACGATTTCCGGAGGTGATGGAAGAAAGTTATTGAACCTGCTTGAACTCTGTGCCGAAACCCTGCCTCCGGGATCCGAACTCACGGATGATCTGGTAACCAAAATAGCCCAACAACGGATTGCCCGGTATGATAAAGGAGGAGAGCAACACTATGATATCATCTCGGCTTTTATTAAATCCATTCGCGGCAGCGACCCCAACGCGGCTGTTTATTGGCTGGCCCGTATGATCGAAGCAGGAGAAGATGTAAAATTCATCGCGAGACGGATGCTGATCCTTGCCGCAGAAGATATTGGCAACGCCAACCCCACAGCCCTGGTTTTGGCCAATGCTACATTTGATGCCGTCAATAAGATCGGTTACCCCGAGTCAAACCTTATCCTTTCCCAATGCGCGATTTACCTGGCCTCCAGTGCAAAAAGCAATTCAGCTACAATCGCCATCATGAACGCCAACAATATGGTGAAGCAAAAAGGCGACCTGCCGGTACCGTTACATATCCGCAACGCACCCACCAGCCTGATGAAAAGTGAAGGTTATGGAAAAGGGTACGAGTATTCCCACAACTATGAGAAGAATTTCTCGCCCCAGGAATACCTGCCTCCGGAACTTTCGGGTACCCCGTTTTACGAACCCGGTGCCAATGCCCGGGAAGAGGAAATGCGCAAGCATTTAAGAGAGTTGTGGAAGAAAAAGTACGGGTATTAGTGGCGCGAGACCGAAGGTCTCGCACATCAGTGGATATTATCCTTAAATTTACCTATCAATAGACTGCCATGAGATTATTGCCAATTCTGCTTCTATTATCAGTTTCTGCTTCTGCGCAAACCATCATCCGCAAAGATCCCCGTATTGAGAAATGGGTAAATGAAGTCAGTGCCGACTCGCTGCGTTCCTATATCCATACCCT